>JBNGED010000008.1:11504-15782 GCA_049975605.1 Sediminispirochaetaceae bacterium
ATAAAAACTCATTCAGAATCCGATTATATAATATTCTTTGATCTGCAGGATTTACCACGGACAGAATCGCACGGGCATGACCCGGACTCAATTCTCCGCCGGCAATAGATACCTGCATGTCCTCCGGGAGGTTCAATAAGCGGAGCATATTTGCTATTGTTGATCTTTTTTTCCCTATTTTTTTTGAAAGACTATCCTGACTAATATTATTCCGTTCAATAAGCTGTTTGTACGCCCGGGCTTCTTCAATGGGATTTAGATCTTCTCTCTGAATATTTTCTATCAGAGCAATCTCAAGTTTTTCTTCCTCAGTAAAAGAGCGTATAATGACCGGGATTTCAGTGAGTCCCGCAAGGCGTGAAGCTCTGTATCTTCTTTCTCCAGCTATCACAGTGTACAAATCACGGTCTTTCTCTACAATTATCGGCTGTATTATCCCCTGCTGTTTGATCGATTCGGCCAACTCGGCAAGAGTTTCCTCATTGAATTCTTTCCTTGGCTGATTCGGATTCGATTTAATATTCCTAAGAGGTATTTTTACAATATCCCTTTGATTGGAGGTAAGATCTTCATCAACCTGCTGAATAAGCGCATCAAGCCCCCTGCCAAGTGCTCGTTTAGACACGTTCGATTACCTCCTGGGCCAGCTTCTGGTAACTTATTGCTCCAATACAAGAACTGTTGTATTGATTGATTGGCACCTTATGTGAAGGAGCTTCTGAAAGTTTCACATTCCGGGGAATGATGGTCTTGAATACGACTTGCTTAAAATATCCTGTAACCTCTTGTACTACTTCGTTGGCCAGATTTGTTCGTGAATCATACATCGTAAAAAAGATACCACCTATCTTCAACTGAGGATTCAGTGCTTTTTGTACCATCCGGATTGTTTTAAGAAGCTGGCTCAAACCTTCCATGGCAAAATACTCACATTGAAGGGGTATAAAAACCTGGTCCGACCCTACAAGACCATTGAGGGTGAGCAACCCGAGAGAAGGCGGAGAGTCAATCAGAATATAATCCCAGCCGTTACTGAGATTTTGGATTGATTTTTTTAGAAAAAATTCTCTTTCTTCTGCTTCAATGAGTTCAATGTTTGCACCTGTGAGGTTGATATCTGCAGGTATAACGGACAGGTTGGAAACAGATGTACTCTGAATAATACCATCAGCAGATACTTGTTCTGTGATGAGTTCGTATATACCGGACCGTTCTCTTTCAGCACCAACGCTGCTCGAGAGGTTACCCTGGGGATCAAAATCTATCAGTAATACTTTTTTTCCAGATTCCGCCAGATAGGCCCCAATATTTACTGCAGAAGTGGTCTTACCAACCCCTCCTTTTTGATTCGCGAATACAATCGTCTTTGCTGCCATATTGGACGCTATTATACATGAAAAGCACTAACATGTCATTTGGAGAGGTGTTATATAATCCTATTATTTTTTAGTTTGCAGATAAATGGTGCTACGTAGATTATATTTCTATATATCATAAGAGAAAACGATTTATAGATGGACTTTAAAATTTATTATACGATCAGGTATATATTTAGCTAAAGAGTAGCACCAATTATCGACAAACTAGATTGCTTGACTAAACTACTAAAAATAAAGTACTTTCTAAAAGGAGGATAGAGAATGGAAGAATTAGTAAGAAAAGCAATAGAGGATGTTCGCCCATCTCTCCAGGCAGATGGAGGAGATGTTAAGTTTATCAGTGTAACGGAAGACGGCAAGGTCTCTGTTCAGCTACAAGGCGCTTGTAATGGATGTCCGATGGCTGAACTGACCCTCAAACAGGGTATAGAAAGATATCTTAAAGAAACAGTACCTGGGGTAACCAGCGTAGTCTCTGTTTAGGAAAGCCTCTCCTGATTAAGGCAGTATAAATTATGGATACTGCCTTTTTTTTGAGCCATTCGATAGAAAAAATTATTCGTTTCAACACCCCCTGGGGAAAAGCTGTAAATATCCTGTACAGTTCCTGAGAACATTTGTGGATAACTGTTTCTATCATTAGCAATAAGCAGAAATTTTCAGATAAACACCCTCACAATCGCAAAGAATGAACCAGAAAGTTAAAATTTTATAAAATATTGCGTATACAGACCGCTACAAAACCGTTATTCTAGAATAAAATTGTTGAAAATATATTTAAATGATATAGAGTTAATAGTAGGAACTGTTTATTATTGTATCATATGGATACTGAATAAACAAAGCTAAACATATTGAGTGTTTTTGCCGTTATTCTACAGTAGGATACTCTATGGACTACTTACGAGTTATATTGAATGGAAAAGAAGACTGTGACAAAACAAGAAATACGAAAAATCATTACTGCTCTTCCTAAAACTGAGATCCATCTTCACTTAGAAGGACTTGTAAGTGTCGATACTCTGTGGAAACTCAAGACAAAACATGATCTTTCATTGCCGGGTATTCAGACAAAAGCTGATCTATACAATCGTTTCAAAGTAAAAAGTCTAAATGAGTTTATTGATCTGTTTATCAACGTGATTCAAAGCTCTTTTCAAGCCGAGGAAGATATTCTTTATCTTATCGAAGATGCAAGAGATTATCTTAAAAGAAACAACATTGTATATGCCGAAATCTTCTTTGCCCCTTCAAAATTCGTTCGGAATGGATTTTCTTTTCCAAAAATGCTGGAAATCCTTGATGCCGGTGCAAAATCGTTAAAAAAAGAAGAGAACCTGGAAATCAAGTACCTCATCGATGTATCCAGAACATTCGGCCCTGAGAATGCCATGCATAATTTGAATCAAACCTTGAATAACAGGAAGGATTCAATTATCGGTATAGGTCTAGGTGGATCTGAAGACAAAGGACCTGCTCAGGACTATAAAAAAGTATTCAAGAAAGCGCTAAAACATGGCCTTCATGTAGTAGCACATGCAGGTGAAGATATCGGTCCCGATTCAATCTGGCATGCAATCAAGGATCTGAAAACAGAGCGGATCGGCCATGGTATAAGTGCCGTTCAGGATGATTCTCTCATGAATTATCTTACCAAATCAAAGATTCCTTTGGAGATTTGTCCTAAAAGCAACATCTTCACCGGCAGATATGTAAGTTCTTACAAGGATCATCCAATCCGGAGGTTCTTTGATCAGGGAGTTTATGTAACGCTGAATACTGACGATCCAACAATTTTCGGCGTAGAACTGATAGATGAATACATGAACTTACTCACTGAAGGGATTTTTACTTTTAATGAATTGATCACAATTCTGAAGAATACCTTGTTCGCTTCCTTTTTAGAAGATTCCCGGAAGAAAGAAATTTGGAACACAATATCTAATAGTTTGTCGAAAATTGGTGATAAACCAAGTACAATTGTTTAATTAGACACAACTTAGGTAAATTTCTCCTATACATTTTAATAAATCCTTTTCATACCATAATGAACCAGTTAAAAAACACCATTTTTCTACATACTAGATTGAAGCAAATAAGCACTTTACCTCCTCTTCATCAGTAGAGACTCTACTATTTTGGAGGTAAAAAAATGTTTAAACCACAATTTTGTCCTAACCCTGAGTGTCCTTTTCATGCGTATCAGATCAATCAAAAAAGGGAAAGATGGTATTCAAAAGACGGTTTTTATAAAACCACTCTTTTTGGAAAAATCCAGAGGTATAAGTGTAAATACTGCAAAATCCGGTTTTCTGAGCAGACATTTAGTATCAATTATCATGTAAAGAAAAAAGTAGATTACAGGGAAATACTTAACGGGATTGCAACCACAAGCAGTATTTCAGACTTATCGAGAAAAGAAAAAGTATCCCCTCATACCATAATCAACAGGGAAAGACGATTGGCTGCTCAGGCAATTTATATACATTCAATACTGCTCTCCACAATTACTATCCAGGAGCCAATCGTATGTGACGGATTTCAAAGCGTTGTTCGGAATTTTTACTTTCCAAATAATATTAATATTGCTATTGGTAAAAGAACACAATTTTTCTATTCACTCAGTTATGCTCAGATAAAAAGATCTGGAAAACTCTCTGATCAGCAAATTGAAAAGAAGGAACACTATGAATCTGCCGACTTTATTGATCCAGAAGCCGTGGAGAAAAGTTTTTCGGAATTGATCAGCTCAATCTTGGATATCATGAAAGAATCAGACAAGTCAGAATTATCCCTCTTTACCGATAGAAAACAGGATTATGTATCAGCTATCAGGAATAATCTTAAATTAAGAACGTTAATTCAATCTGAAAAATTTCAACATACCAGGATCTCCAGC
>JBNGED010000009.1:0-3191 GCA_049975605.1 Sediminispirochaetaceae bacterium
CTCGATATCTCCTTCCAGGATGCCGTGTTCGGTACCAAGATCGAGGTCTCCTATGACCGGCGGGTCACCTGTCCCTCATGCGGGGGGAACGGCGCCGAGACGGGCAGCGGGAAGAAGATATGCCCCACATGCGGAGGAAGCGGACAGGTCCGCAGAAGCTCCGGATTTTTCTCCATCGCATCTCCCTGTCCGACCTGTAACGGAGAGGGGTACGTTATCGACAATCCCTGCACTATGTGCCACGGCAGCGGTCTGATTTCAAAACGTCAGAAGATCAAGGTCACAATCCCTCCCGGCATCGAGAGCGGTAAGAGGATCAACATTCCCGGTCAGGGTGATGCCGGTCCCAACGGCGGACCTACGGGGGATCTGTACGTTTATGTTCGGGTTAAACCCCATGACTATTTCGAACGGCACGGGAACGACATCTACTGTATGATACCGGTGACCTTCACCCAGGCCGCACTGGGGGCGGAGATTATGGTTCCCAACCTGGAGGGGAAGAAGGTCAAGGTAAAGATTCCTTCAGGTACCCAGAACGGGAAGGTCCTGAGGCTGAAGAACGAGGGTGTCCCTCATCTTCACAACAATAATCGGCGAGGCGACCTGTACATCAAGATACGGGTTGATGTTCCCAGGCATCTATCCTCTCGCTCCAAGGATCTCCTGAAGGAGCTCTCAACCCTCGAGGGTGAGAATACCTCACCGTCCCCGGTTCCTATCAGTGATCTCCAGTAAGGATTCCCGGTTCACTTTATTCGGTACTATCCGATAATGTAGTAAACCAGCTGGAGAATTCAACAGGTAGACCATATGATCAAACTTACCGGAATATTCAGATCTCTCGCGGCAGCCGCAGCGCTGCTCTGTCTGTACCTTGCACCGCTTGCGGCCCAGGAGACCGGCGCGGCCCAGGATACCGGCGCGGCCCAGGATAATCGTGTAACTCAGGATACCAGTCCGGGCGTTAATTCAGTGAGTGGTTCAAAGCATGGGGACACGATGCGGGCTGCGGGAACCGGGGATCGCGATTTGCGGGTACGTTCCATGCTCGACCGGTTTGATACGCTCGATAATGCTCTTCCTGCTCTGGAAGTGGACAGCAATGAAGACGGGCAGGCGGATTACCTGATCAAGACCAACATCGAAACGGGTGATAAGATGATGGAAGTTCTCGACTACAACCATGACGGAGAGATGGATGATATCTATTTCTACCGTAACGGGGTGCTGGTGGAGAGGGCCATCGATTCCAACTATGACGGCCTGGTCGATCTGTGGGTCTATATCGAGGAAGGGGTCTATATCGCCTATTTCGAGCGGGATACCGATTACGACGGCAGGATGGATGAACTGAAACGATACTCGGAGAGTAGTGTGAATGAAGAGTGAACAGGGTATAGTCGGTTATCATGCGATTGAAGAAGCTCTGAAGCAGGCCGGCAGCAAAAGCATTCTCTATGTCAGCCAGAAGAACGATCGTATTGCCGCGCTTATCAAACTGGCCTCCAGCCGAAGGATAAAGATAAAACGGGATTCGGATGATCGTCTGACAAAGATCGGCGGGACCGGACACAGGGGAGCCGTTCTCGTACTCAAGGATTCGTCCCGACCGGCAGCCAGCGGCAGCCCTGTAAACGATATTTCAGACTTCCTGCGGGACCTCGGGAACTCCAGGGCAATGGTCCTTATTCTCGACGGGATTACTGACCCGCAGAATCTCGGCGCTATACTCCGAAGCGCCGATCAGTTCGGAGCGGACCTCGTTGTTCTCCCTTCCAGGAGAAGTGTGAAAGTCAACAGTACGGTTCTCAAGACATCCTCCGGTGCAGGTATGTATGTTCCTGTTATCGAAATACCTAATCTGGTTCGCTGTATAGAAGAGCTGAAGAAACATGAATTCTGGGTGTATGCCGCCCACATCGAAGGCGAACCAGTGTGGAACTGCAGGTTTGCAGAACGCACCGCCCTGGTGCTCGGGGCCGAAGGACGCGGGATCGGGCGATTGATCGGTGAAAAGTGTGATCAGTATGTACGCATCCCGACTATGGGACATATCGATTCGCTGAATGTTTCCGTGGCGGCAGGAATCATGCTGTACGAATATCACCGGCAGAAAATGTTCGGTTGAAGGCGGGAAAACAACTCCTGAAGCCGCCAGTTAAATGGCAGCTCCTTCCGTAACAGGCGCCGCTTACTCTTCGAAGAACCTGTTCCCGATATCGTTCCTGTTCCAGGCGCCTTCGAACTTGACCCGTTCTATCCCTTTATATGCGTGTGAATTAGCCTTTACAATGTTGTGCCCTATGCCGACGATCGTAAAACAGCGGCCTCCATGGGTGTAGATCCTTCCATCACCATTGCGGCGGGTCGCGCCGTGGAAGAGAAGATTTGTCCTTTCGGGATACAGGGAGGTGATCTCGACCGGCTGAGATTTAGGCTGTATCTGAGGGTAGCCTTCACCCGCGATGACGACCCCGACTGCCGAGTTGGATGAGAACTTCAGCGGGAAGCTATCGATCGTGCCCTCTTCGAGGGCCTTCAACATGTTGCCGAAGTCGGATTCGAGCAGCGGCAGGAGGACCTGAGCCTCCGGATCGCCGAACCGGACATGCATGCTGGTGACCTTGGCGTCAATTTCGGTCATCAAAAGACTGAAGAAGAAGATTCCCTTGTAGCAGAGCTTCTCCCTGCGCAGGCCTTCGAGGGCCGGTTCGATAATAGTGGTCCGAATCGTGGCGTAGGTGTCTTCCTTCAGCACGGGGACCGGACAGATGGCACCCATTCCATTGGTGATCGCCCCGGCATCGTTGTCACAGGCCTTGTGGTAGTCCGATACGGGCGGAAGGATTATATAATTGGTGCCGTCGACGAGTACGAAGATCGAGAGATTGTAGCCGGCTTCGAAGCCTTCGACCAGCAGCGGTTCATCAGCGAGGATCTTCTTCCCGAAATCCAGCAGCTTCTCCTTGCAGGCGGAGTCGAACACGTTGAGCGACGAGAGGGGATGATTCCGCTTTACTACCATGCGGCCTTCATGGTTCCGGATGTATTCCTCGAATTTTTTATAATCCTCGAAGACCTCAGATCTGGTAGTTGGGATTCTGTATTTCTGCATGAACTCTCTGGCATAGAGACGGTCGGTCTCAAGACGCGCGGTCTTCTTCGGTGCGCCGAATACCGCGATGCCG
>JBNGED010000009.1:3201-13780 GCA_049975605.1 Sediminispirochaetaceae bacterium
ATCCTGCAGGGAATCCACTACGCCGCTGTTCAGAGCGGGGAGGTTGCCTGCCAGGCAGTAATCGATGTTCAGCTTTTTACACAGTTCAACAACCTGTTCCGGCTTTTCGATATCTACATTGTCAATGTTCTCCGCTATTTCAGATGTCCCGGAATTCCCCGGCGCAACGAATAATCCCGTGAGTACATGACTTTTAGAAATCGCCCATGCCAGTGCATGTTCCTTCGCACCGGATCCAAGTACTAAAACCTTCACAAAGCCCTCCCAAGATGTGTATTCACCATGCCCTATTCTTACATGATTAATGGATTCTGCTCAAGACCGCGGCGGCCGGTCTGAAAGACCTGCCAACGATCCGGCGGGGCCGGCCGTTCGGTATGCAAAGACTATTCCGGCGGATGATCCTGAAGATACCCGGACAGGACGGCCTCGTATTCGGCGACTGTACTGCAGCGCATCAGGTCGTTGCGCAGTGACGAACCGTCCGGAAGCCCCTTGGTGTAGGCGCTCAGGTGCTTCTTCATCTCCTTGCAGCCGATCCGTTCTCCCCTGTACTCTACGGCTTTGCGGAGATGAAGCCGGCCGATCTGAAGGCGCTCCTCTTTACTGGCAAAGACTCCGTCTCTCCGGGTTCTTCCTTCCAGGATATCCCTGGTCTCCTGAAAAATCGTCGGGCGGCCGATGGCCCCCCTGGCGAACATGATGCCGGCACAGCCGGTGGATGTCAGCATAGCGACGGCATCTTCAGGGGAAAAAAGATCGCCGGAGCCGATAATCGGTACCGGTACGGTCTGCACGAGGTTCCTTATGTGGTCCCAGTCGGCCTTCCCGGCGTAGCCCTGCACGCGCGTGCGGGCATGAAGTCCGACCATGACCGCTCCCGCATCAACCGCGGCGGAAGCCGTCTCAAGGTATGTGAGAGAAGAGGCGTCCCAGCCTGATCGTATCTTTACCGATATGGGAATGTCGCACAGTTCAGTACACGCCTTCACGATTTCGTAGATCCTCTCAGGGGAACGCATCAGGGCCGCGCCGGCGCCGGTTTTTACCACCTTCGGTACCGGACATCCGCAGTTGATGTCGATCAGAGTGGGCCGGCAGGGCAGCAGCCGCGGCAGCGCGCGCCGTATCTGGTCCGGATCGGAGAGAAACAGCTGGATACCGAGCCGGCTTTCTCCGGGGGCCCGTTCCATCAGCTGAAGGGTTTTCGCGTTATTGCGGGCGATAGCCTCCGCCGAGACCATCTCCGTGTAGGTGAACGAGGCCCCGTACGAGAGGCAGAGCTCTCTGAAAGCCCTGTCAGTGTATCCGGCCAGGGGCGCAAGAAAGAGATTGCCGGGTATGGTGCAGCCCGGCAATTGTATCGGCGAAAAATGTGGTGAAAACATTGAAATCACGGTAACAGGATCTGTCTACTCATCAATCCCGAAAAATCTCAGACTGTTGGCATAGAGAGCCGCGGCCACATCCTCCACGGGCTCTTCCCGCAGGTCGGCGATAAACTCAAGGGTTGCACCGAGATACGCGGGACGGTTGCGCTTGCCTCTGTATTGAGCCGGTACCATGAAGGGACTTTCCGTCTCGATGAGCATACGGTCCAGGGGCATGTTCCTGGCAGTATCGTGCAGGTTCCGGGCGTTCCGGTAGGTAACATTGCCTGCGAAGGAGATGTAGAGATTGAGTTCGAGCGCCCTCTGGGCATATTCCCAGTCTTCGGAGTAACAGTGCAGCACTCCTCCCCTCTTCGGCAGCTTGTCCCGCAGGATGTTGAGCACATCCTCTCCGGCTTCACGGTTGTGAATGATGACCGGCAGATTCAGGTGTTCCGCCATCTCGAGCTGATGTATGAACAGTTCGACCTGACTGTTCTTATTGCCGAATTTACGGTAATAATCGAGTCCGATCTCCCCGAGGGCCACAACACGTTCCTTCTGACTTCCCTCTTCGACTTTCATCTCCCACTCCCGTCCCGGATTGGTAACTTCTGACGGAGAAACGCCGATACTATGGTATACGTGTGTGGCGGTTTTCAGGTTCTCGTAGACCTGAAAAAAATCATAGAGGCTGTTACAGATGCTCATGATGTGCTTTACATCAGACTGTTTTGCTTCCTGTACGATGAACAACTGCTCGATTGGATCTTCATTGATCAATCCAATATGCGCATGGGTATCAAATAGCTGCATAATTGTTTCCGATTTTGTTTAGATTTTGTTGGCTTTTACTAAAATCAAGTAAAACCATACCACGAAAAGGTACGGCGGTCAATTGTATTTGACAATTTTTTTACTACGTGATAAAGTTTTAGCGGTTTACTGCAGTAAACTGTAACATTGAGGAGTAAGGATGTCCCCGGCAAATCAATATAAGCGTTTGGAGAAAAAGTTATTTGACTTTTTAACCAGAATTGTGGCAAAGGCAGTTTCCTTCATTGCCGAAAATGTGAAAAAAGTGATCGACATCGGTAAGCAGCGCTTTACCGTGATGCTTATTCCTCATTCGGAACGCAAGATCTTCAACTTCAGAATATCGGTTTTCTCCCTTATCTTCGTCGGCCTGCTCCTCGCCGGTGTCCTGGCGGCATTTTTTACCTTCTCCACCAAGTTCAGCGGAGTGTCCAATCTGCTGACCAGGAACCAGATGCACCTCGAGGACACCCGGGCGAACCTGGAGCTCATCCGGGACGAGATCGTGGACCTCAGGCAGGTGTCGCGGGAATTCGAGAAATCCCTGATCAGTACGCTGGAGTCGTTCGGAGTTATTGACGCGGGGCAGGATGATCAGACCGTGGCCTCCGGTGATCTGGCCTCCTTCATCAATCTCGAAGAACAGAACAGCGGTATCATGCGTGAAGTGGGCGAACTCCGGGATATCAAGGAATTCATGGCTGCATCGACCGAATCGCTTGAAAAGGCCCAGAAGCTCCTCAAGGCGCAGGGAGACCTCCTCGTCGAGATGCCGACATTCTGGCCCATTGTCGGAGGAATAGGAAGGATAACCAACTACTTCGGTCCCGAGGTACATCCCTTCACACAGCAGTGGTACCTGCACAAGGGGATAGATATCGCGTACCGGCGGGGAATCGAAGTGGTATCCGCCGCCAACGGGAAGGTCATAGAGCGCAAATACGATCCTATGGGATTCGGCAACTATATTGTAATTCGGCATTCGTACGGGTTTGCGACGAAATATGCACATCTGGATAACGTATATGTAGAGGAAGGCGATTTGGTTACGCAGGGTCAGAAGATCGGGACCATGGGTAATACGGGACTCTCTACAGGACCGCATCTCCACTTCGAGGTGCGGATCGGCTCGCAGGTGGTGGATCCCGAGCGCTTCCTGAATGTGCAGACCGATCTCGAATGAGAGGGTACCTGTCATCCGCGGAGCGATGTTTACCTTACCCTATGACCTTTATAACGAAACAATTGTAATGGGATGCTCATGAGTGAACAGCTTGATTTGAATGGAATCTTTATAAACTCGATAATCGGAGAAGGGGCCCATTTCAGCGGTGATATTTCCCTGAAGGGTCTCTTTCGTATCGACGGTGACTTCAGTGGTACGATCAGGAAGGCAGACAAGGTCCTGATCGGACGCAATGGAAGGGCGCAGTGTTCGATTCATGCAGGGACCGTAGTGGTCGGCGGAGTAGTGAAGGGGGATATTGTCTCGACCGAGAAGGTCGTTATTCTTTCAACCGGCATGGTTATCGGCAATATCTCCACCCCGCGGCTCATGGTGGAAGACGGAGTGGTACTGAACGGCCGCTGTAAAATCATCGAGTTCAATCAGAAGAACCGGGACGAACAGGATGCGCCCCGTGCGCGGAGCGAGTCAAATGGCACGGATATCGAGCGGTACAATCCGCTATCAAAATCCAGTTAATGGAAAGAGTAGAATCAACCGGTAACAGCAGATTCAGACGTCACAGACCAGCCCGCAAAAAGGAAGATGAGGGAGTAATGCCGATAGCGGCTTTTTCCCGGATACTCGATGAGAATGAAGTTGAAAAAAGCGGCGAGACGGTTCAGAAGTACCCTCACGATATCGATGCGTCGATAGAGGAGCTGCTGGATTCCCTGCACAACAGAGGCGACAGGCTCAAAGAGAGTCCTACCATGGCGCATATCGAGGAGTACAAACAGGCGGTAAGTGATTTCATCCAGTTCATCGTCAAACATGCCCTAGTTGCGGAGAAGATAGAGGGATCACGGTTCCACCCACTGAAGAAGCAGTATACCTACACCATTATCAGGGTCATCAATGAGAAACTGGACCGGCTGGCGGCCGGGATACTTCAGAACCAGTATTCTCAACTTGACATTCTGAGCAGGGTGGATGAAATTAATGGGATGGTAGTCAATCTGCTGCACTAGAGACACACAATACGGGAGTAATTCGCATGGGCGATCAGGATATACAGAATATCAATGAAAATGTAGATGAAGAACAGCCTCAGGGGCATCCGGAACCGCAGGAGGCGGCTGCCGGGGATTCCCGGGAACAAGGGTACGTACTGGTCAAGTTCCTTCACTCCAGCGAGACCCAGCTTTGCCGCCTGGTTGATGGGGAAAAAATCGATAACGGAGAGTACGTAATCGTCCCCAGCCGCTATGGGAAAGATATAGCCGTGCTGCTCGGCCCGGTACGCAATGTCGGAATGTATGATCCCGATGAGAGCGAGGAGATTGTCCGGAAGGCCACCGAGGATGATATTGAGACCTATCGGTCCAACCTGATGAAGGAAGAAGAAGCCCTCCGGATCTGCCGGGAAAAGGTGCAGAAGCACAGCCTCGACATGAAGCTCGTTTCCGCGCACTATCTGGTGGATGAGCCCAAAATCCTCTTCTTCTTCACCGCCGACGCCAGGGTGGATTTCCGCGAGCTGGTAAAGGACCTCGTATCGGTCTTCAAGATGCGAATCGAACTGCGCCAGATAGGGGTACGGGATGAATCAAGAGTCCTCGGCGGTCTGGCGGTTTGCGGCCGGAACTACTGCTGCAACGGAGTTACCGACAAGCTCAACCCTGTATCGATCAAAATGGCCAAAGAACAGAACCTCAGTCTCAACTCGATGAAGATATCGGGCCCCTGCGGACGTCTGCTCTGCTGTCTCTCCTACGAATACGATTTTTACCGGGAGGAGAAGTCCGGACTGCCTCAGGAGGGGAGCAGAATCAGGGTGGAAGAGGACGAGTTCAAGGTGACCGACGTGAACATTCTGGCCAGGAAGATCCACCTTCAGTCACGGGACGGGAGGGTTCTCGATCTTCCTTTCAAAAATTTTCAGCGAGATGAGAAAACTGGTTCCTGGAATGCGGTAATTAGTGATATAATTACTTGACAGTAAGATATTAATTTGATAGTTTGTGCTACCACAGGCTATAATCAATAGAGAGACAATCGATTTGATGGAGGATATACCTTGGCTGGAACATCAGCAGAGAAACGACAAAGGCAAAACCTGAAGCGCAGGATGCACAATCGTGCGACCAGGAGTACCGTGCGGAACGCACAGAAGAGATTTTTACTTGCAGTGAAGAACAGCGATGCCGACGAGGCACAGAAGGCTTTTCAGAATGTTGAGAAGCTCATAGATACAGCCGCCCGCAAGGGAGTTTTTCACAAGAACATGGCGGCACGAACCAAATCACGGATGCGCAAGAAGCTCAATGCCCTAATGGTTCAGTAAAGATCAAATCTTAAGAACGAGAGGCGGATCATGGATAAAAAGAAACTAACCAAAGCCGAAATTATCAATAGGATCCATGAGAAGCTCAATGTAAGTCGCAATGAGATTCACGATGTGATTGATGAGTTCTTTGAAGAGCTCAAGGGTGCGCTCGAAGACGACCGGATAATTGAACTGCGCGGTTTCGGAACCTTCGAGATCCGTACCAGGAAAGGCCGCGAGAAGGCGCGCAACCCGAAGACCGGGGAGATCGTGCCCGTTGATACCCACGGTGTGGCGGTATTCCGGCCCGGGAAGGAGCTTAAACAGATTGCCTGGCCTTTGAGAGGGTAGTCTCAATACACTATCATTGGAATCTTTAGAGTGATTACAGCAGCTTCTAAACAGACTTCCTGGATGATGAAACTGAAGAAGATTGGATTGGAGCTTACTCTCCTGACGGCCGGGGCGATTATATTCGCCCTCGCTTTCCCCAGTTTTGTATCCGAGACTGGCTATGCACCTCTCGCTTTTATCTCTCTGATACCGGTATTCATACTCGTACACCGTTCGAGCTGGACGATGATCGCTCCATACGGTTTCCTGTACGGCTTCGTAACCTATGCTCTCTTCAACTTCTGGCTTTCGACGTTTCATCCGCTTGCCATTCTGATAGTACCCACGATATACGCGGTGTACTTCCTGATGGTCTTCCCGCTCCTGAAGCTGGCGGATTCGCTGTATCCGCGGTATGGGTATCTGGTACAGATCCTGGTGTGGCTGGGCTATGAATACCTGCGTACCAAAGGTTTTCTGGGATACCCGTACGGGAACATCGGGTATTCGCAGTATCTTTTCATTCCTTTCATCCAGATATCGGCGCTTGCCGGATTCTGGGCGGTGTCGGCACTGGTCGTGTTCCCCTCTGCATATATCGGGAACGCGGTTCGCGGGAAAATGTCCGATCTGAAGGGATTCTTCTTCGGACACCGCCTCGAAGCCGGAATCTATGCCGCCGTTATTGCGGCGGTACTGATCTACGGATTCGCGGTACAGAAGGATTATTCCGATTACCGGCAATGGAAGGTAGCCCTGGTACAGCACAATGCCGACACCTGGGAAGGGGGGATCCGTACTTTCCGGAGGAACCTTCAGATCCTGAAGAAGCTGAGCGAAGAGGCCCTCGAACACGACCCGGAGATTGTCATCTGGTCAGAAACAGCTTTCGTGCCGGGTGTCGACTGGCATACAAAGTACCGGACGGACCCTGAGCGCTATGCGTTGGTCGAGGATTTCCGGGAGTTCATGTCGAAGCAGGAGGTTCCCTTCGTTACCGGCAATGATGACGGTCAACTGGACAATCCGAGCCTGCCGCCGGTGCTCGAGGACGGTTCATACAATCGGGTGGATTACAACGCGGTGCTGTTGTATCACGAGAACGAGCTCAAGCAGACCTACCGCAAGACGCACCTGGTGCCGTTCACCGAGAATTTTCCCTATCAGAACCTGTTCCCCAGGTTCTACCAGCTTCTGGTGGAACATGACTATCATTTCTGGGAGAAGGGCACGGAATACACGGTCTTTGATGCCGGGGGAGTGAAATTTTCCACCCCGATCTGCTTTGAAGATGTCTTCGGATATCTCTCCCGCCGCTTCGTACGGGAAGGGGCACAGGTGATCGTGAATATGACCAATGATTCCTGGTCGGGATCGGTAGCGGCGCAGATGCAGCACATGGCTATGGCGGTGTTCCGGGCTGTCGAGAACCGCCGCAGCGTGATCCGGGGGAGTAATTCGGGCATGACCTGCACTATTGATCCCGACGGAAGGATTATCGATATGATGGAGCCTTTCACGCGGGGATACATGATAAGTACGGTACCGATCTATACTGAACGTACGACCCCCTACACGAGGTGGGGGAACTGGTTCGCAATCTCCGCGCTGATCGCAGCAGCCGGGCTGCTGCTGGTCGGGCTGGGCATCCGGGTTTTCCGTTCCAAAGACGATTGACAACCTTCGCTTTCTATAGGAAGATGGTGATATGGCGGAAAAAACAAAGATATTAATTGTTGATGATGAACCTGTTAACCTCGATTTTTTTGAACTGATGCTCGGCAAGCTCGGCTTCGAAGTCTATACCGCTGAAGACGGAGAAGAAGCCCTCGAAATGATCGGCGAGTCGAAGCCTGATCTGGTAATTCTTGACAATGTAATGCCGAAGCTGTCGGGCTGGCAGGTCACCCGCTTGCTCAAAACAGATGAAACCTACGCGGAATTCAAGGACATTCCCATCATTATGTTTTCCGCCATGGATGACGTGAAGGACAAGGTCGAAGGATTCGAACTCGGCATCGAAGATTATATCACCAAGCCTTTCAACTTTTCCGAAGTGCTGGCCAGAATCCGGGCCGTTCTTCGGAGCAACCGCATGTACCTGCAGATCAAGCAGAAGCGGCAGGCTATAGAATTGGCGGACAGGCTTACCGAGCAGATCGGTTTTTTCCTGGATGAACTGAAGAAGCCTCTCGATCATATGCATTCCATGGCGGAAAAGACTGCGTCCGGGGATTCCGGCAGTTCCGCCGTTCTGGTCGAATATGTGCGGAAGGAATCTTCCAGAATGCTCGAATCGGTGGAGAAGCTCGAGCAGCAGATCGGGCAATTAAAGGGTGAAGAGATACTGGCCGATGATGATGTAGCGCTGCGAGAGCTGGACAGCAAGCTGCGGGAACACTTTGTGCATCTCGAGGAGAATGAAGAGAGCATGAAGGAGGTAAAGGAATGATTACCGAAGAGAAACAGCAGGTGCTAGATCTGTTCATAGAAGGCCGTAAACAGTATAAATTGATGCAGTTTGACAGGGCCAAGGATTTTTTTGCCAAGGCTTTGAAGATCGATCCTGAAGACGGTCCTTCCAAGGTTTACTATGCGCGCTGCAAGCATTATATTGACAATCCGCCTCCCGAGGACTGGGACGGCGTATTTGTAATGAAAACCAAATAGTCTTTTCGTTACGGTTATACAGAGAAAATACATCATTTGAAGGTCAGCGATGGCACGTGGTTACGTGAGAAGAAGGGAAAAAGATTACACAACCGTACTGGGGAATACCACCAAACTTTACGGCACGCTTACATTTATGGATTCGCTCAAGATAAACGGCTATTTTGAGGGCGAGATAGAGTCAAAAGGCGTGCTCTTCATTGAGGAAGGGGCCCACGTGGCTGCCGATATCAAAGCCAAAGAGGTGATTATTGCCGGTCGGGTTGAAGGAAACGTTGCCGCTGAGAACAAGATCGAAATGCTCGAAACATGCCGGCTGGTTGGGAACGTGAAGACCAAGAAGCTGCGCATAGCAGACGGGGTCAGCTTCGACGGCAAATGCGAGATGATCAAGGACCCTGATACAGTCGATATTTTTTCCGCCCCTGTAGATACTTTAAAAAAAACGGTGAGCAGTGCCTGACATAGTACGAGCAGCAATATTATCGCTGGGAACAGAAATCACCTCCGGAATCATCAAGGACACTCATGGAAGGTTCCTTGGTGCGGAGTTGACCGCCATGGGCGTGCAGGTCGAGAAGTCCTGTCAGATGAGGGATGATCCCGCCATCATACCTATGGTACGGGAACTGGTACGGGGGCATCAGCTGGTGCTGATTACCGGCGGTCTTGGGCCGACCAGCGACGATTTGACCAGAGAGGCGATCGCCGAAGCGGCGGGAGTCCGACTCCGATTCGATGCGGATCTCTGGGAGATCTTAAAAGAGCGTTACGGTCTGTCCAAAGCGGAGGCCAACCGTAAACAGGCTATGATCCCCGAGGGATTTCACGCGGTGCCGAATCCGCAGGGGACTGCTCCGGGATTGTGGGGACGGGTGGACGGCTGTATGGTCTGTGCCATGCCGGGACCGCCCCGCGAGCTGGAACCGATGTTCCTGACGAGCGTCCGGCCGGTAATCGCCGAGGAGCTGCAGCTCGAACTTGTGGCTGAACTGGAGGCAAGCAGCTTCCTGATTCCCGAAGCGGTGCTGGAGGATGTATGCCGGAAATATGCGGATGGGGCCATAAGCTGGCGCACTCGGTTTCAGGCCTACAAGATATCGCTGTATCTGTCCGGAGGAAGCCGAAAAGACCAGGAAGTCTTTCTGTCCTCTCTGAAGGAACATTTTGGATATGGTCTGGTTCAGGAGGGGGATATTGATCCGGCAGCGGCGCTGTTCGAGACCCTCAAGGAGAAGGAGCTGAGGCTTGCGACTGCTGAATCGTGTACCGGGGGATTGATCGGAGCGCTGTTAACGGATATAGCGGGTGTGTCTGCCTGTTACTGGGGCGGTTTCATTACCTACGACAACGAGGCCAAGATACACGAGCTGAATGTGGACGGTTCCGTTCTTGAGCGCTTCGGGGCAGTATCCGAGGAGGTGGTACTGCAGATGGCATCCGGGGCCCTCGGTCGTTCCGGAGCCGATATCGCCGTGGCTGTATCGGGGATAGCCGGCCCGGAGGGGGGAACGCCTGACAAGCCGGTTGGAACGGTGTGGATAGCTCTGGCAGGTTCAGACGGCAGGCATCTGGCGTGGAAGTTTGATTTCGGCTCCCGACGCAGCATAATCCGCAGGAGAACGGCAGTGGCTGCCTTCCTGTTGACGGATTTGGCACTGCGGGAAACAAACAGGCTTGACATGGTCAATCGGTGGCACTATAGTTAGTTTGATTTAGTAATACCTCCGAACACAGCTCGAACACATATATGTTTATACACAAATTATTACAATCCAATAGATAACGGAGTTTTCTGATGGCACAAAGCAGGAAGAAACAGGAAGCGCTGAATTTTGATGATAACGTCTATCAATCGGAGACGGTTTCTCCAGAAGATACAGATAACGGTGAATC
>JBNGED010000009.1:13801-15741 GCA_049975605.1 Sediminispirochaetaceae bacterium
GCGGAAAGTGAATCGGCGGCGGAAACGACAATAAAGAAACGGCCGCGCAGAAAGAAGGTGCGGGTAGAACTGATCAAGGACACCTCGGATACGGAACAGCAGAATGAAAAAGGCAATGACGAGGTTGACGCTTCTTCGCCCATTGTGGAGGAGAACGCCGACATACCCTCCGCCGATGAACTTATCCGGAACCAGGGTATCAACAAACGGAAAGGTCGCGGAAAGGGTGAATCCTATACGAGACCGGGAAGCGAAGGCGGTAACAGCGGCGGTAACAGGAATGAGCTCGGGAAGCTCAGCATCAATGAGCTTTCCAAGATGTCTGTCCCTGAATTACGCGAATTTGCCATCAATGAGGGCATTGCACGGGACACCCTGATATCGCTGAAAAAACAGGACATCATCTTTTCCGTGCTGAAGGCCCATACCCAGCAGGGCGGGCAGATACAGGCGTACGGCTCTCTTGAGATCCTTCCCGACGGCTACGGGTTCCTGCGGTCGCCGCAGAACAGTTATCTGCCGGGACCGGATGATATCTATATCTCACCTTCCCAGATACGGCTCTTCAATCTTAGGACCGGTGATACCGTTGCAGGACAGATCCGGCCTCCCAAAGAGGGTGAACGGTTCTTCGCCATGCTTCGGGTAGAGAGTGTGAACTCCGATGATCCGGCAGTGGCCCAGACGAGGGTCCCCTTCGACAACCTGACTCCCCTGTATCCCATGCAGCGCATCGATATGGAGACTCCCAACGGCGACACATCCACCCGGATGATCAATCTCTTCTGTCCTATCGGGAAGGGACAGCGCGGACTGATAGTTTCGCCTCCCCGGACAGGTAAGACCATCCTGCTGCAGAAGGTGGCCAACGCCATTACCACCAATCATCCGGAAGTATTTCTGATAGTCCTGCTGATCGATGAACGTCCGGAAGAAGTAACCGATATGCGACGTAATGTAAACGGTGAAGTGATCGCTTCCACCTTCGACGAGCAGGCGAGCCGGCACGTACAGGTAGCGGAGATGGTGATCGAAAAGGCCAAGCGCCTGGTGGAACACAAGCATGATGTAGTAATCCTGCTGGACTCCATTACCCGGCTGGCGAGGGCCTACAACCAGACGGTACCCACTAGCGGGAAGATTCTCTCCGGCGGTGTCGACTCCAACGCACTTCATAAGCCTAAACGTTTCTTCGGAGCTGCAAGGAATACCGAGAACGGAGGAAGCCTGACCATAGTGGCAACCGCTTTGATCGACACCGGTTCCAGGATGGATGAAGTTATTTTCGAGGAGTTCAAGGGTACCGGCAACATGGAGATTCACCTTGACCGCAAGATGGCGGACCGCAGACTCTTTCCCGCCATCAACATCAAACGTTCGGGAACCAGGAAGGAAGAGCTGCTCCTGACGGAAGAGGAGCTGAACAAGATGTGGGTGCTGCGCAAGGTCATCAATCCGATGGATGATATGGAGATTATTGAACTGCTGATTGACAGAATGCGCAAATCCAAGAATAATGAGGCCTTCCTGAGGTCCATGAACACGTCGCCGGGAGGCCCGTAGGCAAAAGCATCCGGCCGCACTGGAAACTGAAGCGTATTAATGGTATATTACAACAGGAAAGGTAAGTGAAAAGAGATTCTCTGTGGGACAATGTCCCGGGCAGAGAATATCTTATAGATCGCACCATGGAGGATTTTTATGAAGAAGGGAATACATCCCAAGTATGAGTTGACTACTATCCGGTGTGCATGTGGCAACGAGATCCAGACCCGTTCCACAGCCAAAGATATTGAGGTTGAAATCTGCTCCAAATGCCATCCGTTCTTCACGGGTAAGCAGAAGCTGGTCGACACGGCCGGCCGCGTGGAGAGGTTCAAACGGAAATACGGCATCAAGTAGAACTCGAATACCGCCCCTTGAAGGGGCGGTTTTTTTTA
>JBNGED010000010.1:0-14937 GCA_049975605.1 Sediminispirochaetaceae bacterium
CGATAGTCGGTTTGCTTTTTATGATCTTTTTTATCTGCATGGTTCGGGCCATGTTTTTCCTCCCGCCGGATAATAGGATCGGACGGACCAGCGCCCATGGTTGAATTCTAATCTCCAACGGTCCCGATCACAAGACGGCTGCTCATCAAAAAACGTCTGTGCCCAAAGCTTCGGGACGCTGCATTTTTTCCCACAACAGAGCAATTATACGGTATAGTGTTCCATTATGAACGCGGACTCACATGATAGTACTACAGACAAACCGGCACCTCTCCCGATGAAGACCAAGCTCGGCTTCGGAGTCGGGGACCTGGGGGGCAATCTTTTTTTTACCATAATCGGATTCTACCTGCTCTACTTCCTGACCGACGTGGCCGTTCTGGCGCCGGCCCTGGCGGGGACGGCGATGATGGTGGGGAAAATATGGGACGCTGTCACCGATCCCGTCGTGGGTTATCTCTCGGACCGGACCACCAGCAGGTGGGGAAGGCGGCGGCCCTACATTTTCTACGGATCATTCGCTTTGTGGGCTTCCATGGTGATCATGTTCCTCTACCCGGAAGGTATTGGACAGGCCATGCTGTTCGTGTGGGCCGCGCTCGCCTACTGCCTGCTGAACACGGCTTACACCCTGGTAAATATCCCCTATTCGGCACTCCTGCCCGAGCTGAGCCGGGACTATCATCAGCGGACGGTCCTGGCGGGCTTTCGGATGAGCTTCGCGGTAGTCGGGACCTTCGTCGGCGCCGCCGGTGTCCTGCCGATCGTAGGTCTGTTCGCCGCGCAGCGGCTCGGCTGGACGGCGATGGGCTTCGTCATGGGCGGTGTGATGGCGATTACAGCGCTGATTACCTTCGCGGCGATACGTGAGCCCTACGGTCAGCCCCTCGGCGAGACGGAGGGTTTCTTCAGATCGTACGGACGGGCCCTGAAGACCAAGGTTTTCGGACTGGCCCTCTTCCCCTATATTTTCCACATGACCGGAGTGACGATCATCCAGGGGGCGCTGCTCTACTACTTCACCTACATCTACGAGGCGAGAAAGATGTTCCAGGTGGCCCTGCTGTTTCTGCTGGCATCGAGCATCCTCTTCATACCGGTGTGGGTATTGATTTCGAAGAGGATCGGGAAAAAACACTCCTACAACATCGGAATGGGCCTGCTGATTGCAGTGGTGATGACATTTTTCCTCAACGCCCACCTGAATCCCGTCTGGTACAGCTTCATTCTGCTGGGAATAGGGGGGATCGGCTTCTCCACCCACTACGTTATGCCCCACGCGATTCTGCCGGACGTGGTGGAGTACGACTACGCCCACCACGGCCTGAGGCGGGAAGGGGTGTTCTACAGTCTGTGGACCTTCAGTTCCAAGGTCGGACAGGCTCTGGCCATCGGCCTGAGTGGCTGGGTGCTGAGCATCTTTGGCTACGTTGCCAACGTTCCCCAGACCGATCAGGCCCTGTTCGGGATCCGGCTCCTCTGCGGTCCGATACCGAGTGTTTTTTTCCTGCTGGGAATTATCGTGCTCTCCCGCTATCCGATCACCAGGGAATACTATGCGAGACTTCAGGCTATGATAATAGAGCGTGAAAAAGAGAACCGCCTGCCGGGGATTCCGGAGCAGGAGTAGAGGCGGGTCATGAAACTGAAAGTCGACGGGGTCCGCCCGCCCCTGGAGTTCGTTCCTCCGAAGTTCAGCGGGACTGTGCTGCGCCTGGTAAGCGGGATAGCACCGATCTATATAAAAAAGTCGCTGGGCCTGAGCGTCCGGCCGCCGGAGCACATGGACCGGCTGGTCCGGGAGTATCTCGACTTTTTTTCTGATACCAGCAAGCTCATTCTGGTTTTCCGTCATGTTCACGTAAACGATGCCCAGGTTATCTTCTATCTCCTCAACAAGCTGCTGCCGGCGGCGGCCCGGCGGCTGAATATGCGTTTCCCCCGGCGGCCGCATGCCCACTTCCTGTACGGCCGCGGGGTTCCGGTCTGGGGAGGGAAGTGGCTGGAATGGCTCTTTTCCCGGATGGGGGGAATACCCGTCTTTCACCGGAAGCTTGACCGGCAGGGTCTGGACGTGGTGCGCGCACATCTGCTCGATGGTCGGTATCCGGTCGCCCTCGCCCCCGAGGGGCAGGTGACCTATCACAACGGGATCGTGCATCCCATCGAACCGGGTTTTGCTCAGCTGGCGCTCTGGGCCGGTGCGGACCTGGAAGCGAAGGGACTGGGGCAGGATGTAAGGATCCTGCCGATCTCACAGTACTACCGCTACGGACGGGACGGGGAGAAGGTCCTGCGGGAGCTCATCGATCGGCTGCAGGAGGAATCCGGCGTCGACGCCGCGGAGCTCTCCGGGGATTGGGGCCTATCAGAGTCCGCCGGGACAGCTGCAGCTGCGGACCTGCAAACGCTGAAAGCGCTGCGGATCGAACTTGAGAAGACCGGGGCCGCCCTCTTCACCCGCATAGAGGAGTTCTACCGCCGGTACTACGGCCTGAAGGATCTCACCGTCAGGGACGGCGGGATAAGCGAAGCGGAGTGTTCCCGCCGCAGGGTCGAACGGCTGGTGGATGCGGTGCTGCGGATGCAGGAACGGAAATTCGGTATCGTTCATCCGCCGGAAGGATTTACCCCGCGCATCTTCGTAGTGCGGCAGGCCGGCTGGAACCGGATCTTCCGCCAGCAGAGGGAGGCCGCCGGAGGCCTGAAGGCCGCTCGAGACTCGAAGGCCGCTGGAGACTCGAAGTCCGCCGGAGGCCCGGGGTCAACCGGACCTGAAGCAGAATCCGGACCGGCGCCGCTGGAATCCTCCCTCAATGACTTTCTGGCCGTGGAAGCCGGACTGTTTGCGAGGCATCTCGAGCTGGTGGACCTGATGGCCTACATGCAGCCAGAGCACGCCCTCGAGAGCGACGATGTCAACCGTCACATCGAGCTGGCGCTCAATCTATTGGACGCGGTCTCAAGACTCGAAGGGGGCACAATCGGCCAGCGGCATGACGTACGGCCATGTGAAGTGTCAATCCGGATCGGAGAGCCGCTCTCCCTCCGGGAACTGAGTGCGGCGCAGCCCGGCATGACACTCCGTCAGAAGCGTCAGCAGCTCATCGACGAAGTGACCCGGCAGTTTGTCGGGATGGCTGAATAGGGCAGGGGCCCGGTCTTTTTTCCATGCGTATCTATCCCGAATCTTCGGACCGCCTGCCCCGCAGTTCATAGCGCCACTCGTAACGCAGCGCCGAGAGCAGGCTGAAGACCATCCCCACCATCACGATGGTGAAGGGGAGGGCCGCCACGATTGCCATCCGCTGAAGCGCCTCCAGACCCCCGGACATGAGCAGGATCACCGCCGCAACCGACTGGAGGATCCCCCAGGTGAATTTTTTCGCCACCGGCGGATTGAGGTTCCCGTTGCTGGTCATCATTCCCAGGACGAAGGTGGCCGAATCCGCCGAGGTTATGAAGAAGACACTGAGAAGCAGGACCGCCAGGACGCTGAGGATGTTCGAGAGGGGGAGGTAGGTGAACATCTCGAACAGCACGGTGGTGACGTCAGAAAGCGCCGCGGATGCAAGATCGACCCCGCCGTGCAGCTGGAGGTCGAGAGCGGTGCCGCCGAAGACGGAGAACCATACGAAGGTCAGCAGGGTCGGTACGATGAGGACTCCCGAGATGAACTCCCTGATTGTCCGGCCCCGCGAGATCCCGGCTACGAAGAGCCCGACGAAGGGCGACCAGGATATCCACCAGGCCCAGTAGAACAGGGTCCAGGACTTGGTCCATTCGTAGCCTTTGAAGGGATTGGTAGACAAGCTCAGTGAGACAAACTGCGAAATGTACTCGCCGATGGTTGTGGTAAGAATGTTGAGGATATACGAGGTGGGGCCGACGACGGCGACGAAGAACAGCAGCACGATCGCCACGAGAACGTTGGTCTTGCTGAGGATCTGGATACCCCGGTCGAGTCCGGTGAGACTCGAGATCATGTAGAGCACCGTGACCACTCCGATGATGGCGAAGGTAACGGTGTTGTTCACCGGGAGGCCGAAGACCGCGTTCAGACCTCCGTTGATCTGCAGCGCCCCGAGCCCGAGGGAGGTGACGATCCCGAATACGGTGGCGAATACAGCCAGAACGTTGATGAGCAGCCCGATCCCGCCGAAGACCCGTTCTCCGAGCAGCGGATAGAAGGTGTTGGATATGAGCGGCGGCATTCCGCGCCGGAACGAGAAGTAGGCGATGGAGAGACTCATGACGATGTAGATGGCCCAGGGCTGTATTCCCCAGTGGAAAAAACTGTGCACCATGGCGAATTCCGCCGCCGTGCCGCTGCCCCCCTCGATGTAGGCCGGCGGGTTGGCAAAGTGGCTCAGCGGTTCGGCGGTTCCCCAGAAGATGAGACCGATACCCATCCCGGCGGCGAAGAGCATGCTGAACCAGGCGAAGTAGCTGTACTGCGGCTTCTCATTGTCCTTCCCGAGTTTGATCCTGCCGAACTTGCTGAAGGCCAGGTAGAGGCAGAAAATCACGAATCCGAAGGTTGAGAGAAGATAGGCCCATCCGAAGTGCTCGATGATGGCGCTGTGTAAAAATGCGCTGATCCGGTCAAGATGACCGGGTACGACAATGCCGAGGGCCACGAAGGAAAAGACCAGAAGGAGTGATAGTGTAAAGACGGCGGACCCTTTTTTCATTGTGCTGCCCCTCCGTTCTTGGGGATGATGAGGACCGAACAGGGGGCGTTGTAACTGACCTCCTCGGCGGTGGATCCCAGGACCGGTTCGCGGCTGGCGGAGGCGTCAGCCTTGCCGAGAAGGACCAGATCGGCGGGAAGCCCCCGGGCGGTCTTCAGGATCTGCCTGCGGGGGGAGCCCAGGACGGAAAGGTGCTTCAGGCTATGCTGTCCCAGTCCGCATCGTTCCTCCAGTACCTTGAGGTCCCGTTCAGCCTTGTCCTGGCGCTGTTTTTCCACCACCGGGTCCGGCGCCCGCCTGCCCGCGTACAGAAAGGTGATTTCATCAGCCTGGAAATCCTCGTTCCGAATATAGGTAAGGAGACTGTCGTCTCTGCCCTGGAGCGAGGTAGCATACAGAACACGGAAGACACGGTCAGCCCGCTGCCTGCGCCGCGGATTTTTATAAACGAAGACGGGACTATCGCTCAGCCGGATAACATCCTTCACGTTGCTTCCGAGGATCGCACGGGCGATCCAGCTCTTTTTCCTGAACACGATGCTGATGTAGTCGGCCCCCAGTTCAGCGGATGCGAGAATGATCTGCTGCTGGACCGATCCGCGGCGGACAAGCTTCTCAGTCCGGAATCCGAGCTCTTCGATGTGTTCGGCATACTCTTCCAGACGCCGACGGTTGTGGGCGCCGGCCCTGCCGCGGTCCGAACCGATGTGAAGCAGAACGGCCTCCCGGGTTCCGAGCATCTGCAGGAATTCACACATTCCGGATACCTGGTCGGTTGATTCACGAAAACTGAGCGGTACAAGGGCTTTCTGTAACATATCGCCTCCCGCCTTCCATTGTGCCTGCAGGAGCGGTACTTTTTCAAGGAAAAAAAAAGATCCGCTGCCGGGCGGATCCTGCAAAAAATCAGGACTCTATCGGAGTAGCCCCGATCATCTCCTCGAGTACATGAATGATGCGGAGTACGGCGGCATTTACGGGGGTCGGAATGTTATGGGCGGTCCCCATCTCTACGGCCTTTCCCGCGAATATCTCGACCTCGGTCTTCCGCCCGGCCTCGATATCCTGCAGCATTGAGGTCTTCCCTTCCGGGGAGAGGGTCCTGAGGAAGCTGAACCACTCCTGCAGATCTTCTTCGCGGAGATCGACATCGGCGGCCTTCGCCAGGGCCACGGCCTCCCGCATGAGGGACTCCATGAAGGCGTGGGCATCCGCCGATCTCTGGAACACGCCGTAGGGCGCGCCCATGACAGCCGAGGCCTGGTTAATCCCCACGTTGATCATGAATTTCCACCACAGGATACGGAGCATATCCTCCGGAATCTTGTAGTGTATACCGGCCTTGTCGAAGGCTTCCCGGACGCGGAGAACTTTCGGGTTGAGCTCAGTGTTATCGGCTTCCCCGAAGTAATGGGTCCCTCCGGCCGTGTATTCGATCCGGTTCCCCTCCCTGACGGCATCTATGCCTACCGATACGGCATACAGGATTTTGTCCAACCCGTAGACCGATCCAATATACTCTTCGCTGCCGAGGCCGTTCATCACCGAGAGAATTATGGTGCGGGGACCGATTACATGCTTCAGGTCGTGAACCGCTTCCGCAAGATGGTGGTGCTTGAGCGCAACGATGATGAGATCGGCCTGTGCCCCGGCTGACTCCGGATCGATGACCGGGATGTCATACCGACGGCCGTTGATGATCAGTCCGTCCCGTGCGAGTCTCCCGGCCCGCTCTCCTTGCGCGATTAGACTGACGGAAAAACCCGGGGTGTCGAAAAATTTTCCCGCGAAATAGGCCCCCATGGCTCCTGCCCCCTGGACGGCAACGGTGCGTATCGGCTGCATGAAATCCTCCTTGTGCTCCTCTTGACGTCTAGTATAGATGATTTTATCCGCTCGATCGAATCGGACTTATCCCTTCTGATTTATCCCCCATTATTCGTACCAGAGCTATTTGTTCGTGTTGTAATTATTATTTGGCTTTGTTAGGCTTGTAAGTAGGGTAATTAGGGGATAATGTGGTCTAAAAAAGTCTAATTAGTCAAATAATTGTGAAAAATTGATTAGAACAGTAAGGAGATGTTGATATGTGCGGGATTTGCGGAGTGTGGAATTCGACGGATTGTACCGAAGTCAGGTCCATGGTGCGGCGGATGGAACACCGCGGGCCTGATGAACAGGGCTTCCATCAGGAGGGAAAGGGGATGCTCGGTCACGCCAGGCTCTCCATCATGGACCCTGAGGGCGGACAGCAGCCTCTGTGCAACGAGGACGGTACTATTGCTCTTGTAGCCAACGGTGAGATCTACAACTATCCGCAGCTCTACGATGAACTGAAATCGCGGCACACCTTTCGTACCGGGAACGACAGCGAGGTGATCCTTCATCTGTACGAAGAAGAAGGCCCCGCACTGATCAACCGCCTGCAGGGGATGTTTGCTTTCTGTATCATCGACGGGCCGCGCATTCTCCTGGCCCGTGATGCCATAGGCATCAAACCCCTCTATTTCGGCCGCGGTGATGACGGCTCGGCCCTGTTTACCTCCGAGCTGAAGTCTTACACAGGTGATGAATATCAGCTGGAGGAGTTCCCGCCGGGCAGCACCTTCACCAATACGGAGGGATTTTCACGGTTCTACCATGTTCCGGAACCGGATATGATGAAGGAGAGAGAACAAAGTCCGCAGGAGTACGCTGCGGGGCTCCGGAAGATTCTCGAGAGAGCGGTAAAAAGACGGCTTATGAGTGATGTTCCGGTCGGCTGTTTTCTCTCCGGCGGACTTGACAGCAGCATCATCTCGGCGATGGTTGCACGTGAGATACCCGAACCGCACACCTTCTCGGTGGGACTGGAGGGAAGCCCTGATCTGCGGGCGGCTCGTCTGGTAGCCGACCACATCGGTTCGGTTCACCATGAGTACATCATCAGGCGCGAAGAGATTCCGATGGTGCTGCCTGAAGTCGTCTATCATCTGGAATCCTACGATCAGGACCTTGTGAGAAGTTCCGTCCCGACCTACTTTACCGCCCGTCTGGCGAGTGAATATGTAAAGGTGATCCTCACAGGTGAGGGAGCGGATGAGCTGTTCGGCGGATACACCTACTACAAGGAGATCGAGGACAACGGGGATCTGCATGAAGAGCTGCAGCGCTCGGTCCGTTCCCTTCACAACATCAACCTGCAGAGGGTGGACCGCATGACCATGGCTCATTCCCTGGAGGGCCGGGTGCCCTTTCTAGATCTCCGCATGATCGCAGACAGTCTGCGGATACCGGCTTCCCTGAAGCTGTATGGGAATCCGCCCATAGAAAAGTGGGTGCTCAGGAAGGCCTGTGAAGATCTGCTGCCTGAGGAGATCGTGTGGCGGCCGAAAGAGCAGTTCGACGAGGGGACAGGGATGACGGACCTGCTCCCGGAGCTTGCCGCCGATTGTTTCTCCGAAGAAGAGGCCGCTCGTCTCATGGAACGGTACCCGTCCGCCTGCTTGAGATCACGGGAAGAAGCGTACTACTTTTCGTTCTTTCTCAAGCGGTTCTCCGGCAGCCCCCACGTGATGAAGAGCGTCGCCCGTTGGGCGGAACGGCCGGATCGTACATAGCGGCAAACGCACACACATAGTCCGCAGCAGCCCAATAAGCCGGAACGTAATGAGCGCCCTCAAAGGTCTATGGCGTTCATAGCACCAGGGCCTCCCCTGAAGCACTGCAGCTTTCGCTATCGTATATGATACCCGGTGCTTTTCATCTCGGCGGTCATATATGCTCCGTACCGTTCATGGTCGAAGGGGTAATCCCAGCATCCCATTCGATGGAACTGATATCCCCCGAATCCGGTCTTGAAACGGTACAATCCGTAAAGAGGATGAGACGGGTTGGGGGATGGAGAGATACCGAACATATCGTATTCCGTACAGCCGCGGTCCCGGGCTTTCCTGATTGCCTCCCACTGGAGGGCGTAGGTCGGCATGCAGTTGCGGTTCTCCGATGACGAGGCGCCGTAGAGGTAGGTAGCCCGTCCTCCGGACATCACCAGGAACATTGCGGCCAATGGCTTCTCATCGGCTTCGGCGATCAGGAGATGCACCGCGGAACTCCCCCGGTCGCGGTTATGATGCCGGTCGCGGTTATGATGCAGGTCGCGGTTATGATGCAGGTCGCGGTTATGATGCAGGTCGCGGGCGTCGGCTGCCTCGATGAGGGCCCTGAAGTGGTCGAGGTGATGAAGAAAAATTCCGTTCCTGCGGCAGGTATCCCGATACAGGTCGTACCAGAGATTCAGGTGATCCGTCCCGGTATCGTGTACCTGCACTCCCTTTCGCTGTGACAGGCGGATATTGTAGCGGGTCTTGGACCGCATGGATGCAAGCAGCCTCTCTTCATTTTTTCTCAGATCGATGAAAATCGTGTCGGAAGGCAGAATGTCCGTATTCGCCTTCTTCAGATTCCACTTGTGAGTGGCGAAATTCATTCGCAGTTCCTGGTTCCGCTTGCGGGGAGGTCCGCGCCATTCACCGCTCTCATAAAAAAAAGAATCATCATGGACCCACAATGAGCACCACCGCAGATCGTAGCGCAACAGAATACATCCGGGCGGAAGGAGAGGCCGGAGTGATTCGGACAGTTCCTCCAGAAATATCCCGAACTGGTCCTCATCCGGTTCTATCTTTGGCCCGTACGGAACATAACCGATACAACAACCGTCTCCGACCCGCTGGAAGAGAATCAGTACATCATCTTCGAAGTACTGTCCGGTATACCGGGGCCCGTACAGATCTTCACCCGCCACGCATATTTTATATGCCTGTGAAGGGATTCCCTGTTCATACTTCACCCTTGACCAGAAGGCTGTCTGCTGGAGTACTGAAGTAGTGTCGATATTTTCTTTGAATTCCCCGCTGATGTGAATGCGCATAACAAAACCGCGGCTGTATAGATGCTGCCGCTGATGTTTTCCATACTAGCATGGGAACTGAATGAATATCAAGAATGGATTGAAGCGTCAATCAGTATTTCAGAACGATACTTACAAGGCACTCTTCGGTCACCTCTCTGCGTTCAACTTTGTACTGATCAGTATCCAACCGGTCCTCGATGAAGGGCAGGGATGGAGCGTACAGGAAGCGGCCTCCGGATTTCAAAGCATCGATAATTTCCCGGTATTTCAGATAGTAGTTCAAAATTCGGTCTTTATCGTTGTATAGAGTGTAAAGGAGGTGATTCGAGAAACTCATGTTGGCAATGATGGTACCCCATTGAGACTTTTCGAGGGGATAGTTGAACCAGTCCGTCTCGATCAGGTACGGCTCGTGTTCCTGTAAAAGTCTGTCGATCCCTGTAATCCGTTTGCCCGCCTCATGCATCCGGCGGGCTAAATATGCGCGTTCGCCGCAGCCGATATCAAGAATCGGCTCCATCAGGTCACCGATTCTGAGGTCATACAGTGATTCCTGGAATCGGGCCGAGTACTCTTCGTTTTTCACCTCTCCGATGGATTCCGCGTCCTGCAGGGAGGCAAGAAATGCATCCGGATAGAACTGTGCAATCCAACGGGACAGGTTCTGGTGGTGTTTCCTGATAACCCTGTGGAAGGAGTGATGGTCTATCTTATTCCAAGTGCTGATATACATTTTCCTCAGCCGGTTGATCTCTTCTCCTGGGATTGCGAGATACTGGTTAATCTGGTATATCGCGCGAATGGTTTCCCTGACGGTATAATCCAGAATGGAAGAGATGTCCTTAACGCCTTCCGATTTAAGCTTGAGTAAACCATTGCGGAACGATTCGTCGATGGACACTTCACGCTCGAGATGTTCGAACAGGAGATTCAGATGTTTATTTGCTTCGATCTGCCGCTTTATCACTTTACGTGGTTCATCAGATTCCATTCAGTCTCCTCAGCGCCGCTGCTTCTATCTTACCCGCTCTTCTTTCCGGTCATGGATTCGATGTCGAGGCGCAGGACCAGCACGCGGTCAAGCTGCCGGTCGGGGAAATCCCAGTCGGTCCGGTCCGAATACTGGGACATGAGAACAGTCAGGCCTTGACGCTTTCCGGCGGGATCATCGATCAGTTCGACATGACCGTGACCGATGATGGTGGTGTAATGGGTAGTCCAGCTGCAGGCATCTTCGGCTGCCACAATCTTCGTGCCACTTTCGATTTCGAAGCAGACGTAGTTGTCGGCTCTGAGAATGTCGATTTTCCTTCCTTCCCGGGCGGAATGCATATAGAGTGCGCCGTCGGCATATCCATAATTCATCGGTACGATGTAAGGGATACCTTCGTGGACCATTCCAAGACGGCAGATACTGTTGGTACGCAGGAGCTGCTCCAGCTCGGCCCGGTCCTTGATCTCTTTCTCGCTTCGGCGCATACACTCTCCCCTTTCACATTCATTATCTCATTCATTATAGCAGGTTGAACATAGAATAGCCCCATCCCTGCTTCGTGTACAGTCTGCAGAGGGGATTTTGTGGGGAAGCTATGGCGGTCCGCGCTCATCACGCGGACTCTCCTGTTTTTTTACGGTTCTGCCGGGAAAAAGTAAAAAATGGACTTGCACAAATAGGCATAAAAGCTTACTATTTTACTATGGTTAGCTCGACCGGAGCACATATTTCCATTGCCGGCACCCCGAATACAAGCCCCCAGCCGGCCGGCACTCTTCCCCGACGCGGCACGGCCTGCAGTCCGAAGCAGGACTGTCTGCCCGAACGCCGCCTCCTCACCATTTCCGGTCTCATGATGATGTACAGCTGATATACGTCGTTTGATGACAGAACGGCGTTGACTCATTTTAAACCAATTCCGGGTCCAGGAATTTTTAACCCGGGAAGGAGGGCGTATGCCAATTACAATACCGAATGATCTTCCGGCACGCAGCGGTCTGGAGAAGGAGGGAATTTTCGTCATGGATGAGGACAGGGCGGTCCATCAGGACATCCGTCCCCTGCGCATCGCCGTGCTCAACCTGATGCCCACCAAAATGCAGACGGAGATGCAGCTGCTGCGCCTGATCGGCAATTCCCCGCTGCAGGTCGACGTGACCCTCCTTCATCCGGAGTCGCACATCCCGAAGAACACCCCCCTGAATCATCTGGAGAGGTTCTACCGGGGATTTTCCGAGATCAGGGATGAACGCTTCGACGGTCTGATCATTACCGGGGCGCCGGTGGAGACCGTCGAGTTCGAGGAGGTCGATTACTGGGAAGAGCTGCAGGCTATCATGGAATATTCGAAGCACAATGTCTTCTCGACCCTGCACATCTGCTGGGGCGCCCAGGCGGGGCTCTACCACCACTTCGGGGTGAAAAAATTCCCTCTGCCGGAGAAGATGTTCGGAATTTTCCCGCACCAGGTCTTTCACCGGAACATTCCGCTCTTCCGGGGCTTTGACGATCTGTTCTACGTGCCCCATTCCCGGCATACCACCGTCCGGCGGGAGGATATCGAGAAGATCGACGAGCTCCTCATTCTGTCCGAATCGGATGAAGCGGGAGTCTGCGTCGTCATGCACCGGGACGGCCGGCAGATCTACATCACCGGTCATCTGGAATACGACCGGGACACGCTGAAGGCCGAATATCTGCGTGATGTGGGCAAGGGCCTGGATATACAGAAGCCGAGGAACTATTTCCCCGGCGACAATCCGGATTCCCTCCCGCTGGTCACCTGGCGGGCCCACGCCCATCTGCTGTTCAACAACTGGATCAATTATTTCGTCTATCAGGAGACCCCGTACGATCTCACCCTTACGTAGGAGGAAGCACAATGAGTAAAGATATCAATCAGGATTATCATTTCGAAACCGACGCCGTCCACGGCGGTCAGATTATCGACAGCGACACCGGTTCGAGGGCGGTGCCGCTCTATAGAACGACTGCATATATGTTCCGCAACAGCGAGCACGCCGCCAGACTCTTTTCCCTCGAGGAGGAGGGAAATATCTACACCCGGATCGGCAATCCCACCCAGGAGGTCCTGGAAAAGCGCCTGGCCCGGCTGGAAGGCGGTGCCGCGGCACTGGCTCTGGCTTCGGGTACGGCGGCGATTTTCTATTCGGTCATCAACCTGGCGTCGGAGGGTGATGAAATCATCGCCCTCAACAACCTCTACGGCGGCAGCTATACGATGTTCGATCAGATTCTCCCGCAGTTCGGGATTACGGTCCGCTTTCTTCCGAGCGGGACCCTGGATAAAATTCCCGGGCTGGTAAATGACAGGACCCGGGCGGTCTTCGTGGAGACTATCGGCAACCCGGGGCTGGATGTGTGCGATCTCAGGCAGGCCGCCGACATCAGCCATGGGCAGGGGCTGCCGCTGGTCGTCGATTCGACCTTCACCACTCCGTACCTCCTGCGGCCGATAGAGCACGGGGCGGACATCGTGGTGCACTCATTGACCAAGTGGATCGGCGGGCATGGAACCGCCATCGGAGGCGCGGTGGTGGATTCCGGACTGTTCGACTGGAAGGCATCCGGGCGGTTTAGCGGATTCACCGAGCCCGACGAGAGTTATCACGGTCTGGTCTGGGCGGATGTAGAGGCAAGGGGGGGCAATTCTCCCTTCATCACCCGGATGCGCACGGGGGCTTTGCGTAACCTCGGCGCCTCCATATCTCCCGACAACGCGTGGATGTTTCTCCAGGGGCTTGAAACCCTGCCGCTGCGGATGGAGCGGCACAGTGCAAATGCGCTGGCGGCGGCCGAATTCCTGCGGAATCATCCGAAAGTCGCCTGGGTGCGGTATCCCGGGCTGCCGGACGATCCTTTCCATGAGACGGCCCGCCGCTATCTCGGGAAGGGCTTCGGGGGCATGGTGGTCTTCGGCGTGAAGGGAGGCCTCGCTGCAGGTCAGCGTTTCATCGAAGGTCTGCAGCTGTTTTCCCATCTGGCCAATGTCGGAGATGCCAAGAGCCTCGCGATACACCCGGCCAGCACCACCCATTCCCAGATGAGCGAGGAGCAGCAGGAGTCGGCGGGGCTGCAGCCCGAGCTGGTCCGTCTCTCCATCGGAATCGAGCACATCGATGATATCGTGGGGGATCTCAGGCAGGCCCTGGACGGAATAGAGCTGGATTGAGGCGCGGTTCGAGGGCATCGGCGGGGACGACGGAAACGCCGGATTCCGGCCTCTTCACATCTTCGCCTCGATCCACTTGTTCCGGCCGTCCAGATAGACCCAGGTGTGGGTGTTCTTGATTCCGCCGACCTCGGGCAGGACTTCGAAGAGGAAGCTGTTGAGCTCTTCCCTCGATTTGAGAAACACCTCGACGAAGAGATCGTATTCTCCGGCGGTATTGCAGACGTTCAGAACACCCTCCAGGGCGGATATCTTCTTCATGGTCTCGAGATGCGTCCGGCTCTCGAGCTGCATGCCGATGTGGGCGATGATGCTGTTCTTGAAAAAAAAGGGGTCGATCATCGCTGAGATCTTGAGCAGCCCGCTGTCGAGCATACGGTTGACGCGGCTGCGGACGGTCCCGTCGGAGATGTCCAGCTTCTCGGCAAGGGTGCGATATGATATTCGTCCGTCTTCCTGCAGTTCCCGCAGGATCTGAATGTCCGTTGCGTCCATTTCGAATTTTTTTTCCGCCATAACACAGACTCCTCTTCAGTTGCTCTCCTGAGAGTTTAAACCGCAGCAACGGGAATAGCAAGACGGCCTGGCCAGTATTACGTATATGTTTAAAAAAAATAGTAAAAAAAAAGAAAATGCAAAAAAATATTTGACAATTCTACGCATATGGGGTTAGGCTGTAAAGAAAGGATAACACCTTCCTGCCGGGGCTTCATCTCTCAGTCTCCCGCACCCTCTTCGCAGTATCCGCCCGGACAGGATCCGATAAAATTTTATACCAGGGAGGAACCTATGTCTGTACGCGTTCTGATCGCGGATAAATTCCCGGAGTCAGCCGTTGAGGCGATGAAAAATATAGGCTGTGAAGTAGTATACGAAGCGGCCTGGAAGGAACAGGAACTGGTCGAGGGACTCAGATCTCTTCAGCCGGAGGTCCTGGTGGTCCGGTCCACCAAGGTGACCACCGAGATGATCGATGCCGGGCCTTCTCTCAATCTGATCATCCGTGCCGGCGCCGGCTACAACACCATCGACGTTGCGGCTGCATCGAGGAAGAGCGTCTACGTGGCAAACTGTCCCGGGAAGAACTCGATCGCCGTAGCGGAGCTGACGATGGGTCTCATCATGAGCATCGACAGGCGAATTCCCGACAATGTCGCCGACT
>JBNGED010000011.1:0-14779 GCA_049975605.1 Sediminispirochaetaceae bacterium
CGGCCTAGTGGAGGCAACCGTGCGTATACAGATGTACGGGGGTGAAGACCCTTTTTACTATGCCTTCGTGTCCAGACTCCCCCGATATCCCGGTTGGTACTACCGGGAAGGTATCGAGACGGTCACTTATCGCGGTGAAAGATTCCTGCCGAGGGCAAAATCCAACTGTCTCCTGCTCAATTATATGGCCCGGAGAGCTGCGGACCGGGCGGGAGCGGCGGAGGCCCTGCTGATCGACCACGACGGGAATGCTCTCGAAGGTTCCCGCAGCAATCTGTTCGCGCTTACCGAAGGGAGACTCCTTACCGCGGCAGAAAATGTCCTCCACGGAGTTACCCGGAGCCACATCATCGAGAGCTGTAACAACCTTCCGCTGCGGCTCGAGTACAGGCCGCCGAAGCTGAGAGATATCTTCGAGGGCCGGTACGACGGGATTTTTATCTCCAGTACCAGCATGGGAGCGGTCCCCGTGCGAGGGCTGGACGGGAAGCAGCTCTCATCCGATCCGGCCCGCCTCCGTGCACTGCTGGAGACCACCGAAGCGCTGAACTGGCACCTGAAAGAGATGGAACGAATGGATATTGAAAAAAAATCCGGGCGCAGGTGACAACGGGTAGCAGCATCTATTACAATTTTTTAGAGAGAAGCAGGAGTGGTATGAGCAAGCCGCCGGTTCGTTATCCAACGGTAGTAATTCCCTTTAATACAGAATGCCGGTCCGAGAACTGTCAGGATGTCTGCGTGTACCTCCGCCCGGAGACCAACGGCATCCAGGTCGAGAGCGCGATGCTGCGGACCATTCAGGGCTCTTCCTTCTACCGCGACAGGGTCGAGCTCGTCTATCTGGCCAACCTTCCCGGAAGTTTTGTCTGGAAGAATCGCATCGTTGAGAAGCATTACCATCTCAAGATACTCTTCGCCAAGAAGGGCAGGGCCCTCTTCACCGACTACATGCGGCGAAGGTTTTCTGAATACTTCAATGTTTCCTTCGAAGAGGCTTCCCTGTGGGGCTCTTTCCAGGCAATGAAGCACCTCGGATACACCCGCAGAAAGCTCTTCGACATCTGGGTACCGCCCGAGGATATGCTTTTTCTCAATGGGCAGACTATCAAACGGGTGCAGGACCACTTCATCATCAACTACGATATTCCGGCGATTCTGTTGAAAAATCACGGAGACACCGATATGGCGGTCATGATCCTGCGGACCGATCTGCCCCCGGAATCCGTACACAAACTCATGATGGGGATGGTAGACAGCCTGAAGTCCCAGGGTCTGCTCAGTCACGAGGAGGCCTTTACCCGGGTCTTCCACTTCTCCCGCAGCCCCTTCGAACAGATCCTCGACGGTGTAGGATTCATCTACAATCCCGACGGAACTCACATAGATTTGCGGTCCATCAATTTTTACACCTTTTTGCTCAGACGCGGTCTCACTCCAACCGAGATCGAGAAGATCATACAGTATCCCATATTCTGCTTTCAAAATGAGGAAGAGGGGTATTTTGAAAAAACTATCTATACCGCCAGTTACGGAATGGGGTATGATGAAGCATATGAAAAACTGATCTCAGCGAGCGGTCAGGTTTTACTTTCTTAAGAGGCCCTCTCAGCGGCAGCAAGATGGTATGATACAATCCTGTCTGGTAAGAATCCAAAATGCGGGAGTGCAGTATGCATGCGGAACACTATATTATCTTTAATCCAACCGCCGACCACGGCAAGGCGATCAGGCACATAGCCCAGATCGAGGCGACTCTCGACAGACACGGTATCCCCTACAAGCTCGAACTGACCCGCAGTTCGGGGCACGCCATCGAGCTGGCCCGGGATGCGGCCGTCCAGTCCGTAAGGGGCCGGCAGTCGGAAGGGCCGGGATTCAGCACCATTGTCGCCGCGGGCGGAGACGGTACGGTCAACGAAGTGATAAACGGTCTCATGGAGGCGAAGAGCCGGCTCGGAGCGGGCGCTCAGAAGTTGGGGAGGCATAAGTCGGGCGGACACAAGGGGATATTTCCAGCCTTCGGGGTAATCCCGGTAGGCCGGGGCAACGATTTTTCCTACGGCGCGGGAGTCCCCCATTCCATTGAACAGGCCTGCCTCCTGCTCAAGGACCCGGCCGCCTACGATATGGATGTAGGCCGGGTGTCGGGCGGCTACTATCCCGAGGGGCGCTACTTCGGCAACGGGATCGGAATCGGATTCGATACCCTGGTCGGGCTCGAAGCGGCCGAGGTCACCTGGATACCCGGATTTCTCGGATACGTCTACGGGGCCCTGAAGATGCTGATCGTCTACCCCTCCGCTCCCCTCGTGAGGATCGGTATGGATGAAGATGAGACCGGCGGCTTGGAGACCTACACTCCCCAGATATCCCTGATGAACGGACGGAGAATGGGAGGCACCTTCTACATGGCGCCGGAAGGCGTCAATCATGACGGTCTGCTCGATCTCTGCATGGCGCAGGGGAGACTGAAGCGGATGCAGCTGCTGAAGGCGATCGGGCAGTATACGCGGGGAAGTCAGGCGCAGAACCCGGTGATCTACACCGGCCGCACCGCCCGTTACAGGATAGAAACCCTCGAGGGAGATCTGGTCTGTCATGCCGACGGCGAGACGATCTGCACCGAAGGTAAGGAGCTGGTGGTGGAATGCTTCCCCGGCGCTCTGCAGATGAAGGGCGTTCCCCTGAAGGGCTGATTCGATGAAGGTACACATGAGCCTCTGGGGACACTTTGTCACGCGAAGCATCAGGGGAATTCTCCACTTGCTCTGCCGAATCAGACTCGAGGATATGGAGACCCTGCCGGAGGACGGACCCTGCATCGTGGCGGTGAACCACATCAACTTCCTCGATGTGCCCCTGCTCTTCACCCATCTCTATCCGCGTCAGACCAGTTCCCTGGTGAAGACCGAAACGTGGGACAATTTTTTCCTTGGAAGACTCGCGGACCTCTGGAACGGCATCCCCCTCGACCGGAACAGTACCGACTTCAACGCCCTGCGCAGCGCCGAGGCGCGGCTGAAGGAGGGGCATATCCTGATGATAGCTCCGGAGGGGACCCGCAGCGGTCATGGACGGCTCCAGCGGGGCAATCCCGGGATCGTTCTCTTCGCCCTCAGGCACCGCGTTCCGGTCTACCCGGTGGTGCACTTCGGAGAGGAATCCTTCCACTCCAATATTAAGCGCCTGAAGAGGACCGCCGTCACGCTGCGTGCGGGAAGACCCTTCCTGGTCGTGCCTCCCGAGGGCCGGGTGAATCGTGAGGTCCGGCAGGCGATCGCGGATGAGATGATGGACTACCTCGCCTCCCTCCTGCCGCCCGAGTACCGGGGGTACTATGCGGAACTCCGCGGCGGAGGATATCGATACCTGCATTTTCCGGAAGCGGCTGATGGATAGAACGATGGATAGAACGATGGATAGGAAGTGCTACGCCTTTTTCGATGTCGATCACACCATCATCGCCGGATCGAGCGGACGGTACCTCGCCTTCCGCTGTGTCCGTGAGGGGATCCTTCCCTTCCGCAACCTTCTGAAGATACCTCTGCTGTACTTTCATTACAGGACCGGGATCCTGGAGCCGGAGATCCTGAGGAAGCTTCTGCAGCAGCTGGAAGGGGTCCCCATCGCCCGGATGCGCGAATTGTCGGCGGAGATCTTCGAGCAGAAGCTGAAGCCGAGGCTGTATACTCGTGCGGTCCGGCTGATAGAGGAGGAACGCAAGATGGGCCGCACGGTGGTGCTGGCAACTTCGGCCCCCGAGTCCATTGTCCGTCCAGTCGCGAGGTACCTCGAAGTAGACGATGTGGTGGCGACGAGATTCGAGGTAAGAGAAGAGAAGCTGACCGGCAGGTTCGATGGCCTGCCGGCCTTCGGCGAGGGAAAACAGGACAAAGTCCGCGCCTTCGCCGAAGAACTTCGGGCGGACCTGAGCTGCTGTTCCTTCTATTCCGACAGCCATTACGATCTTCCGCTCCTGATGAGTGTAAAGGAACCGGTAGCGGTCAATCCGGACAGAAAATTACGCCGGACAGCCGTACAACAGGGATGGAAGATACTCAAATTCAGAAAAGTTCTGGGAAAACCAAGGTGCTGAAAAATGGAACACTATATTCTGGCCGTTGACGCAGGCGGGACCCTGACCCGGGCCATCCTGCTGGATAAAGAGGGCAGGGTGCGGGCCCGTAAAAGCGTCGAAACGAGTGTCATATCCGAGGAAGAGGGCGCGATGGAACACGATCCGGTTGAACTGTATCAGGCGGTGTGTGAAGTAGCGGTCGGCATCATACGTGAGAATGAACTCCGGGAAGAACAGATCGACGGCATGGGAATCAGCGTCCAGCGGGCCACTTTCTGCCTGTGGGACCGGGAATCGGGAGAGCCGCTGACCAGGTTCATCAGCTGGTCAGATGTACGGGCCGCCGGGCAGGCGATGCGGATGAACCGGAATCTCTTTTGGAAATTCATACAGGTCCTGACGGGAATAGCCAGCCGCATTACCGGGAGCACTTTTTTTACCGCCGCTTCCCAGCTCAAATTCGTGACGGACCATATCCTTCCGAGGCTGCTCATGGTCTTTGAGGCGGAGCCGCATATTCGCGCGAAGGCGGAGAATGGGAGCGCCCTGTTCGGCACCATAGAGACATTTCTGCTTTACCGGCTGACGGGCGGCAGGATCCACGCCACCGATGCCTCCAATGCCGCCGCAACGAGTCTGTACAATCCCTTCGACCTGAAGTGGAACCGTCTCTTTTGCCGGATCTTCAGGATCCCCATGGGTATCCTGCCGGAGGTACGGGACACCTCCGCCGACTACGGTGTCACCGACCGGGAATGCTTCGGCGGCTATGCCCTGCCCATCAGAGCGGTGGTCGGGGACCAGATGTCGGCCCTATTCGGTCACTGCTGTTTCAATAAGGGAGAGGTAAAAATAAGCCAGGGCAGCGGATCATTCATCGACGTGAACATCGGGTCCCGCGGCAGGGGGTCCCGGCGGGGACTCTTTCCCCTGATCGCCTGGCAGTTCGGGGGAAAGCCGACGTATATGCTGGAGGGGACGGTCGCTACAGCCGGCAGACTGATCGACTGGCTGGGACACGGCATCGGTCTGTCCGACACGCCCAAGGTCCTCAACGAGTTCGCCGCTCAGACGGAGGATACCAACGGGGTGGTTTTCGTTCCTACTCCGGCGGGTATCCGTTTCCCGTATTTCAATCCAAAAGCCCGTGGGACGATCTTCGGTCTCTCCCTGACCACCCACCGCAGGCATGTGGCCAGGGCCGTACTCGAAGGTATTGCCCACCGGATCGTTGATATCCTGGAAGGGATCGTGAAGGACACGGGTCAGGAGATCCTGCGGATCAAGGTCGACGGCGGGGTAAGCCAGTCGGATATCCTGCTCCAGCTGATCGCCGATCTGTCCGGTTACACGGTGGAGAGAGCGCCGGAGGTGGACATGACGGCGGTGGGCGCGGCATATCTGGCCGGTCTCTCGGCGGGTTTCTGGAAATCCCCTGAGGAACTGGCTTCGCTGCCGCGGTCCTACCAGACCTTCACGCCGGCAATTTCCTCTTCCGAACGGAAGATCCGGGCCAGAAGATGGCGTCACGCCGTCCGCACGGTGGTGCGGATGTACCGATAGTCTGATTGTCTTTTTTCCCGCAATTGGCTATGATTTACAGTACAATACTTTACGTACAGGAGTCGTTGACCGATGGTTCGGACGGTACTCTATGCAGTCTATTTCGGATTGGTTCTCCTGCTCTCGCAGGTGTTCATGCTCCTTCCCAATTATATCCTCCGCCTGCTGGGAATGAAGCGGGCCTCCCGTGCTTTCATGCGGATCAGCGCCAGAGTCATGGCCAGGACGGTGATCGCGGGACTCCCCGCGAAGTTCAGTGTTGAAGGATTGGAGCATATTCCCCGCGACACCCCGCGGCTCTGTATCGTCTCGAACCACCAGAGCCTCTTCGACATTCCGATAGTCGTCGCCTACGTCCCCATCCTGGCCGGATTCATCGCCAAGGCTGAACTGAAGAAGGTCCCCTTCCTCAACTTCTGGCTCTTCGCCATGAATTCGATAATGCTGGACCGGAAGAGCCCGCATTCGGCGATCAAAGCCATCAATGACGGGGTGGAGCGGATAAAAAACGGACAGCCGATCTGTATCTTCCCCGAGGGTACCCGCAGCAGGTCGCAGAGGATGGGCTCCTTCAAGCCGGGGAGTCTGAAGCTGGCCCTTCGTTCGAAGGCGGTCATCCTGCCCGTTACCATCCGGAACAGCTATCAGCTCTTCGAGGGTCCGGGCAGGATAAGCCCGGCCCGGATACATGTAACCGTACATCCGCCGGTTTCGACAGCGGAGCTGGATAGCGCATCTCAGAAGACGCTGGCTGAGCGGCTCCAGACAGTTATCGGAGGACCCCTCGCGGCAGGAAATGGGTAATAAAGTTCTCTACCACACATTTAAAGAGGAGCAGAGAGAGAATCTTCGCACTGCCTTTCCGAATCTGTTAAAAATAGAGCTCGTCTTCCTGCTGGTCTTCATACTTTTCGACCGGCTCAGAATACGCACGGTGTACAGCGCTGCCGCCGTAAGTTTACCCGTGCTGCTGGCCGCGGCCGTATTGCTGCTGCGGAGGTTCGCTCCGGTCTTTTTCGGCCGGCGTATTGACAGTATTCACGCGGGAATCTTCCTGGCATGGAACGGCGCGGCGGCTCTGCTCGTATATCTTCTGGTCAGCCTTCCGGAGCAGGACCTGCGATGGCTGGCCGCCGGCGCGGGTGTGTACTTTGTTGTCATGGGCTTCTGTTTTTTGACTGCATTCCCGATCAGACTGTATCTTCCGCTGCTCCTGGCCCTGCCTCTTGCTGGACTCTTCCTGGTCCTTTTTCTCAAAGGACAGTTCCGCGATTATTCCATCCTGATTACTGTATTCCTGACCCTCGCCTGGATCCTGTGCAGCGGTGCCTCTCTGGCGGCCGAACGGCTCTATTACCAGGAGTTCAGGATGCGGTTCACCGCGGAGCGGCGCCGCGAAAAGGCAGCGGAACAGCTCCATCGGGCTGAAGTCCTGAACACCCGCCTGGAGGAGACGACGGACAAGCTGATGCAGGAGATCGAAGAGAGAAAGGCCGTAGAGAAGTCACTGGAGCAGTTTGCCGCATTCGACGAGCTCACCTCAGTCTACAACCGCAGGGCGGGTCTGGAAGTTCTCAAGGAGGCGCTGCACTATGCCGAAAGGAAGGAGCAGAATCTCACCGTTGCCTTCGTGGACCTGGACGACTTGAAAACAGTAAACGACAACTTCGGCCACCGTACCGGCGACGCGTATCTCCGTGAGGTAGTCGCACTGCTGCGCAAGCACCTGCGGAAGAGCGATTCCATCAGCAGATACGGCGGGGATGAGTTCCTGCTGATCCTGATCGAGTGTGCCGAAGATGAGGCGAGAAATATTTTCAACCGTATAAAAGAGGATATGCGGGCGATGAATGAGGGTGATCGGCTTTTTCCCATTAGTTTCAGCTACGGATTTGCCGAAGCGGGTCCGGGGAACCGGGAGAGGCTATCGGAACTTATCTCACGGGCGGACGCGATGATGTACCTGGACAAGCAGCGGAAACACCGTTGATAATCAGGCCGGCCGGGGATGATTGGGCCGGCGGGGATGATAAAGCCGGCCGGGGATGATTGGGCCGGCCGGGGATGATTGGGCCGCCGGGGGTGATAAGGCCGGCGGGGATGATCAGGCCGGCCGGGGACAGACAAAAAAAAGCCTCCCGGGGAGGAAGGCTGTTGGTCTCCTCCTCCGGAAGGCCGATGATGGTTCTCACACGGTTCGGCCGCCGCCGGTATTAGGCGGCTTTAACCTTGATGTTCCTGGGTTTGGTCTCCGGCTTCTTTGCCAGACTGAGGGTCAGGACCCCGTTCCTGTAGTTGCCGTCGATCCTGTCGACATCCACGTCTTCCGGCAGGGAGAAGCTCCTGCTGAAGGTCTCGCTGCGGCGCTCACGCACGAGGAACTGTTCGTCCTTCTTATCGTCTTTCTTCTCTTCCTTCTTCTCTTCCTTCTTTTCGATGGAGGCGCTGATGGAGAGCACCCTGTCCTCGACCTTCACATCGATGTCCTTCTCGGAGAAACCGGGCAGTTCGGCCTCGATCAGGTAGGAATCGCCGGTTTCCCGGATGTCTACCACGATGGACCGGTTGTGGCCGGTATTGTCGCTGTCGAAAAGGTTGCCGAGCAGTGCATCGAAGTCATTCCAAAGATTCAGGTAAGACCTGTTGGGATTGTAACGTACCATGTATTTCATATCTCTCACTCCTTATAGTGTTGTTTTCTACTTATTTATAAGCAGGATTCGTGCCAATTTTTATAAAAAAGATAAATATATACATGGTAATGAAATAACTGCAAAAAGCGAAGAGGGGCGGCCCCTGAAGGGAAAGCGATTGTGTAAAAAATACTCAGTGAGTATATTTGTCCAGTTAACTGTATCAAAATAACACAATCTTTGGTCTGCAGCCGGGGCGGATAGCGCTTTTACGCTCTGATCGGGGGCGCTAATAGGTATACGGTTATGTGCCGAAAATAATATGGAGAACCGGAGGGAGATATGCGAGTGAAAAAACTAATCCTGGTTATGACCATAAACTTCATAGTGATAACCGGTATCGGGGCCGCTGAAGGGGATTCCCTGTACACGGGGAACTTCGGAGTGAACCTCTTCGGCTACGATACCGCCTATCTCACCACGGGAATCATCTATCAGGTGGAAGTCCGGGACGGAATGGATTTCGTCGGCGGCGCGGATTTTGGCATTCACACTGAAAAAGATGCCGACGGCGATGTACAGGCCGACTTCCTGGTTCCCCTGCGGATCGGTCTCCACTTTCCCTTCGAAGGGAAGAAGATCACCTTCGGCTTCGGCAGCGGCCTGAGTCCGTGCTTCCAGAATACCCATGACGAGAGCGGGGCGGTGTTCCTGATGGGACCCTACATCAACGGCAGCGTGCGAATCAAGGTCCATCCGGTTCTCAGCATCTTCTTCCAGGTCCAGCAGGACCTCCTCTTCGGACAGCCGGAATGGATTTATACGGGCAGCCGCTTTGTAATGGGGATTTCTTTCTGAAGCAGGATCTATAGAGCCGGTTTTCACGCCCCCTATCTTGATTATTTCCTCAAAACCTGAAAACCTACACTAACTCACAAAACGGGAGTATCCTCTATGTCCCAGTTTTTAATCCTTCTTTCACTATACGTTGTAATCGGCAGTGTCATCGTCATGGTGGTTGCACGGCGCAAACAGACCCAGGAAGAGTATTTCGTCGGCGGCCGTACCCTCGGGTGGATCGTGACCGCCCTGACCTACGCAGCTACGACCTACTCGGCATTCATGATGGTAGGGCTGGTCGGTCTCTCCTACGGCACGGGTGTCGGCGCGATGATCTTCGAACTGGCCTACCTGGTGGCGACGGTCATCATTCTGAGCCTCTACGGCAGGAAAATCTGGCGCCTCGGTCATGCCAACGGCTTCGTATCGCCGATGGAGATGTTCGCCGAACGGTACGGCAAGCTCACCGAAGGGCTGGGAGCGGTGGTGGCCTTCGTGGCCCTGATTCCCTACGCTTCGGTGCAGGTCATCGGCCTCGCCCTCGTGTTCAGCACCTACGGTATCGGGTTCGTGGCGGGAGTGACCATCGCGACCATTATCATCTTCATATGGGTCTTCCTCGGCGGTCTGCGCGGGGTGGCCATCACCGATGCGCTGCAGGGGCTGTTCATGATGCTGGTGGCGGTCCTCGTCCTCTGGTGGACCGGCGGCGAGTTCGGCGGCTTCGAACTGTCAACCTTTCCCAACAAGGTCTGGACGCCGGTCTTTTTTATCAACCTCACCCTGCCGTGGTGTTTCTTCGCCCTGACCAATCCCCAGGTCGTGCAGCGTCTCTTCATTATCAAGAACGAGTCCGGGATACGCAACATGATCATCCTCTTCGCCGCTTTCGGTCTTGTGTATACCCTGATCGTCTGCTTCATCGGCTTCGGGGCCAAGTTCGGCACCATCCAGGGGATTTTCCCGGCCATACAGGACAGGGACACCGTGACGGTGGAGCTGATCGGACGGATCGGAGCCTATCTGTCCCTTCCCCTTGCGCTGAGCATCATCTTCGCCTCCGTCTCCACCAGCAACTCCATAATCCTGACCCTCTCTTCCATGATGACGAGAGACGTGTTCAGGATGCGGACGAGCATGATCGTCGGCAGGATTTTCACCTTCGTGATGACGCTTCTTGTTTTCGTCTTCTCCCTGAGCCGGCCTGATTACCTGGTGGAGCTCTCCGTTGCCTCCTCACGGATACTCATGGTCTTCGTCCCCCTCTACTTCGGACTGTTTCACTGGAAGCGGGGCGGAGCGTTCGCCGGGGTGCTGACCCTCGCCGGAGGGGCCGTGCTGGCTATCGCACTCAACGTGCTCGGACTGCCTATGGGGTCGGTGTATACCTTCGCCGGTATATTCGTGCTCTATTTCATCGGTGTGTTTATTGACTCTCTGATTGGGAAAAAATCTGTGCAGGAGGACTGAAGTGGCCGGAGCAGCTCAGGAGCGGGAGATCAAACTGTTCAACTACGTTTCCTACGGTCTCGGTGACCTGTACGGCGGAGGCTCCTTTTTCATAATCAGCACCTTCGCCATGTACTTTCTGGTAACGGTGGTGGGAATGAAGCCCGCTCTCGCGGGTCTGATTCCCGGTCTCGGGAAGGTCTGGGATTCCATCTCGGACCCGGTGATGGGGTACATCACCGACAATACCAAATCCAGATTCGGCCGCCGCAGGGTCTTTTTTCTCATAGGGATCATACCCATCATCATCACCTTCACCCTGATCTGGATCCCCGTAGATGCCGAGGGACAGCTGGCCATCTTCCTCTACTATTTCTTCGCCTATCTCTTTTTCTATACATGCTCGACCATGGTCCTCGTTCCCTATTCGGCGCTGAGCGCGGAGATGACCCTTGACTTCCAGAAGCGGAACCGGCTCACGGGAACGCGGATGATCTTCTCGATGGCCGCTACCCTGACGGCGGGTGTCGCCGCCCAGCCCCTCATAGATGCCTTCGGCGATCAGCGGACGGGCCACCTGGTGATGGGGATCGTCTTCGGCGCCTTCTTCGCCCTTCCGTACCTGCTCGTCTTTCTCGGTACCTGGGAGCTGCCGGTGGCGAAGAAGCCCCTTCGGAAGGACCTGAATATCTTCAGGAACTTCGGTTCAATCTTCCGGAACCGCTCATTCCAGATCCACATCATGATGTACATATTCGCATACGCGGGGATGGACGTGCTGATGGCCTGGCTCAAGTTCTACATGATCGATTATCTGCGGCGGCCGGGTTTCGTCACTATAGGACTGGGGACCATTCTCATCACCCAGATGATCGCCCTGCCGATCTATGTGAGGATCGCCAATAAGAGGGGACACGGTACAGCCTACCGGATCGGACTGGGTATATGGGCCCTGGCAATCGCTCTGATGGCCCTGCAGAGTACGAACTCCCCGTCGATACTCCTCATTCTCAACTGTTTCCTGATCGGCGCGGGTATGTCGGCGGGCGTCATGATTCCCTTCCAGCTGCTGCCCTTTGTTGCGGATGTCGATGAGCTGATCACTTCCGAGCACCGGGCCGGTACCTATGCCGGGGCGATGACCCTGATCCGCAAGCTGATCCAGGGAGCGCTGGTTCTGCCGCTGATGGGACTCCTGCTCGAGCTGATCGGCTACCAGGCCCATTCGGCGGAACAGGCTGTCCAGCAGAGTCCCGGGACTCTCATGTGGCTGCAGATCCTCTTCATCGGCTCGCCGTTGGTCCTGGCAATCGCCGGTGTCCTGATCTCTACCATGTTCCCCATCACCCCCGCGAATCACGCCGTTCTGCGGAAGGAGATCGACCGTCTGCGCGGCGGCGGTTCGATGAAGGATGTAGATCCGGAGACGAAGGAGGTCTGTGAGAAGCTGTCCGGACAGAAATATGAGACTCTCTATACTCTGGAAAAGAGCTGACGGGAATCATCGGCAGATACCGCCGCATGATGGTGAAAACGGCGCATGTCGGTCTCAATAGTATTGAATATTGCTTATATGTCTATTAAGGTAAAAAAGTGAAGGTCGAACAAGGATCAGTTATGGACGATAAAGTCCCCCTCATCCTCATCGTCGATGATGTGGTCGAAAACGTCGAGATACTCTATGCCATTCTCAAGGAGAACAAGTATCGGTTCGCCGTGGCATTGAACGCCGAACAGGCCCTGCAGGCTATCGAGAAGGAAGTTCCCGACCTGATTCTGCTGGATGTGATGCTTCCCGATGAGAACGGGTTCCAGGTCGCCGAACGGATCCGTTCCGGCTGGCCGGACAGGAATATCTCGATCATCTTCATAACCGCAATGGCCCACATCGAAGATAAGATCAGGGGATTCCAGGCCGGCGGTGTCGATTACATCACCAAGCCCTTCGAAGAGGAGGAGGTCTCCGCCCGGGTCAGCACCCATGTGGAACTGCAGCAGATGCGGAGAAGGCAGCAGGAACTGATCGAACATCTCAGACGGGCCCTCGACGAGGTAAAGCAGCTGCGTGGAATCATTCCGATCTGCACCCGATGCAAAAAGATCCGCGACGACAGCGGCTTCTGGAAGCAGGTAGAGCAGTATATCGGCGAACACACGTCGGCGGAGTTCAGCCACGGACTGTGTCCGGACTGTTTAGCCGAACTCTATCCCGGTCTGATGAAGGGCGAAGATTCATGAGAGTAGAAAAAAAGCGCTGGATACTGTCGGTCTTCATGCTGGCCGCCGTTTCGATGGGCGCTTATGCGGACAGGAGTGTTTTCTTTGAGAGCCTGGACAAGGAAAACGGTCTTTCCAACATGGCCGTATCGAGTATCGTTCAGGATTCGAAGGGATTCCTGTGGTTCGGTACCCAGAGCGGTCTGAACCGCTACGACGGCTATGAGTTCAAAGTCTACAAGAAAGAACCCTTCGATACGAACTCTCTCTCTCACGACCTGGTTCAGACGCTCTTTATAGATGAAAACGACATCCTGTGGATAGGTACTTACCGGGGACTGAACCGTCTCGACCTCAAGACCGATGAAATAACACGTTTCCGCAATGTTCCGGGCGACTCCGGGAGCATCTCCAACGACGTTGTCGTATCGATTATACGGGACGCCGAAGGGAAGCTCTGGGTCGGAACTCTCAACGGTTTGAATGTGCTGGACGAGGAGACTGGATCTTTCCGTCATTTCTTCCATGATCCTGAGCAGCCCGGCAGCCTGAGCAACAACACGGTACGCTCCCTCTATGCGGACAGTAAGGGCAGGCTCTGGATCGGTACGTACGGAGGACTCAGCCTGTACCGGCCGGAAACGGATGATTTCCTGGTATGGCAGCATGATGAGAGTGATCCGAACAGTATTGCCAGTAACAATGTGATGGCGATAGACCAGACTCAGCCGGGTACGCTGTGGCTCGGTACCTGGGGCGGGGGCGGGCTGTCCCGATTCGATATAGAATCCGGCACAGCGCATAACTTCACGCTGCCGGACAACCGGAGCTATTCTCTTGAATCCCTGGAGAACGGCAAGATATATATCGGCACCTGGGGAGGAGGACTGTTCGAATTCGATGCCGAATCGGGCACCCGGCAGCACTACGGGTATGAATCCCACGATCCCTCCAGTTTGACCCACAACATCGTCTATTCCCTCTACATGGACCAGTCGGATATCCTGTGGATCGGGACCAACGGAGGCGGAATCAACAAGCTGAAAAAGCCGGACACCAACTTCCGTTACTGGACCAGCAATCCCGAAGATCCCGGTTCACTGAGTATGGGGAAGGTGACTGCGGTCTACCGGGATTCTAGCGATATCCTGTGGATCGGGACCTACAACGGCGGGCTGAACCGCTACGATCCCGAACAGGACCGTATGATTCATTATCGTACCGACGGTGATGAGGGCCATGGAATCAGCAACGACATTGTCACTCACATTACCGAAGACAGCCGGGGGAATCTGTGGGTCTGTACCAACCAGGGATTGAACCGGTTCAACCGGGATGAGGACCGATTCGAACGCTGGTTCGGCGAGGATTCCGACATGCCCCTTCCGGACCAGATTGTGTACAAGCTCCTGGAAGATAGAGACCGCAGCTTGTGGATCGGTACCTACAACAGCGGGCTGGTCCATTACTATCCGGAGACCGGCAAGATGATTCATTATCCCCATGACACGAAGGATCCCGACAGCCTCAGCGACAATCTGGTCTATGAGCTCTTCCTGGACAGCAGAGGTGATCTCTGGATCGGAACCAACAACGGTCTCAACCTTTATGACCGGGAGGCGGACAACTTTTTTCACTATTACCACGATGAAGAGGACCCGACTACACTCACCAGCAATACGGTGCAGGAGATCTATGAGGACGAAGAGGGCAATCTGTGGCTGGGTACCATCAGCGGTGGTCTGAATCTGATGGACAGGAGGTCGGGAACCTTTACTCACTACATGACAGAAGAGGGTCTGCCGTCGAATACCATCTACGGCATCCTCAAGGACGACCGGGGAAGGATGTGGATGAGTACGATGAGCCATCTGGTCCTCTTCGATCCGGAAAGCGGCCGTTTTCAGACTATCGATGAAGACAAGGGGTTCTGGTCGCAGGAGTTCGCCCGGGGCCACTATGCCGACCGGGAAAGGAATCTGCTGTACTTCGGGAG
>JBNGED010000012.1:0-671 GCA_049975605.1 Sediminispirochaetaceae bacterium
CTCCCGGCGGAACATAGACTGCCTGATACAGCATCTCGAAGAGGAAGTCCTGGTCGGCTTGTTGAATTTCGCGAAGGCGGAAGGAATGGAAATTCATAAATCAAAAATGCTCCTTTCATGGCGGCGCGGAAAGCTTACGTAACAAAAAGGATACATCAATACCAGTTCTCCTCTTCAATTGTTGAGCTGACGGTTCACTATTTCATGGATTTGACGCTCATTAATGGGCTTGTATACAATATCACAGATTATTTTTTTATGCAGCAAAGCAATAATTTCTTCATTGTCCACATAACCAGTTATTATTACCTTGGGAACATCGCCGCCGGGTATATTTTTTTCGATCAGTTCACAAAACAGCTCTGCACCGCTTTTGCCGGGCATCTTATGATCGGAGAAAATGATACTCGGACGTTCGTTTTGAATAACTGTAAGTGCCTCGGATGCGTTGTGGGAGGTTAGAACGGTATACCTGTCCCTGAAGAGGACCTTGAAATTCAGTGTATTGATCCGCTCATCATCGATATAGAGGATTTTATACTTATTCATTTTATCCATGCTGGTTTCCTGGAACAGGGAGAAAAATTGAAAACTTGGGTCCGTCATCGGTGTTTTCTACTTCGATCTCACCGGAATGGCTGTTTATAATACTCAATGAAATCGAAAGTCCG
>JBNGED010000012.1:681-931 GCA_049975605.1 Sediminispirochaetaceae bacterium
GGTACCTTCGCCAGGGTCCTTGGTGGTGAAAAAAGGATCGAAGATCCTTTCGAGATATTCCGGCGGGATCGGGCGGCCGTTATCACAAATATCTATCCCAATACAGTTCGAATCATGCCGTCTTGCCTGTCGAGTCGCGATAGTAATTCGTTTCGACGGGCTATCATCTGTTTTCAGAGCGTCGATACTGTTTTTGAGAATATTCACCATCACCTGATTAATTTCCCCGTAGTTTCCCACCATTGTAGGG
>JBNGED010000012.1:941-2775 GCA_049975605.1 Sediminispirochaetaceae bacterium
CGTCGAAGTGTTTATATATCGTAATGCCCTGTTTGTACTCATTGTACAGGAGTTTTAATGCCAGTTCAATACAGTCATGAATATGAAACTCCGTGTACTCTTCATTATCTTTTCCGGCGTACTTTCTCAGTCCGCCGACGATTTCCGAAGTGCGCTCTGCTCCAATCCGGATATTCTCGAATAGCTCGACAACGAGGGGGTCCTGAGTGTCTTTATTGAGGACCTTGCCGAGCGCGGCGATACCGGTTGTAATGTAATTGAGAGGATTATTGATTTCATGCGCAATACCGGAGACCAATGTTCCAAGTGATGCCATCTTTTCCTTCTCAATGAGATGTTTCTGTGCTTGTCTCAGTGCTTTTAAAGAATCTCTAAGCTGCGCGGTCCGTTCGGTAACTTTTTGCTCGAGGGTTTCATTCAATTCAAGCAGTGCCTGTTCCGCGGCGCTCTTTTCACTGATCTCTTTTTTTAGGTCTGCCGTCAGCTGTTCCAGATTTTGAATCATGGTATTATAAGTGTTACCAAGGCTTCGGAATTCTACATTGCTTCCCGGTATAGTGATTCTCTCCAGACGGCCTCGGGCAGATGCTTCCATAACCTGTACCAGTATTGTCAGATCCCGTGTATACATCCGGGATATAATAACGCTCAGAAATGTCCCGGCTATCAAACAGACCAATGCGATGAATATTCCCCAGCGAATGATAACATTCGTATTTTTATAGAGACTTGCGGCAGGTACTTCGGAAATAACTATCCATGAATTTCTGGTGGCGCTGGTTATGTAGAGTTTCTTTTCCTCCTCGAAGGTCTGACTGAGGCCGCTTCCACGTATTCTGTTGAAATAGGGGAATAACTCACCTTCCAGGGAAGGATTGGTACTGAAAATGATCCTTCCGGAACTGCTGCAGAAATATACACCGCCATCCGGAATTGCGAGACTCTTGATCTGATCTTTAAAAATTCTAGTCTTCACTGCAAAACTGAGGATTCCGAGTATTTCCCCCGAAGCAGGATTTGTAATCCCCCGCATGTAGTAAACATGTTCGGGGTCCACAAATTCATTCAAATACCAGAGAGCCTCAGTTGGTTCACGGTATATTCTCTCCACTTCGGGAAGAGTAGGAAAGACCGAGGACCTGAAAATCTCAGGAAGAATAATGCCGCTAGTTGATGCAATGCTGGTGCCCTTTTTTGATATATAGATAGCCGCATTCAATTCCTCATTGCTCGTGATGAGAGAAAACATCAGGTCTTTTAGATACACAACCGATTCGTACGTCTCGGAATCTATGCCGAACCTTTCATTTTGAATACCGGCCAGAACCAGACGATTTGAAAGGAGATACTGGTAGTATTGATCAATATCTGCAACCGTATTGTTGATATTCACGATTGTCTGGTTGATCGTCCGGGTATGATTCCTGATAGTCTGTTCACGAATAAGTGTGTGAGTCCGATTAATGAGAAAGAAAGTTGTAGTAAAGACTGCAATTAAAATGAGAATGAAAAAGGTTACTATGAGCTGATTCCGCATGCGGTGCCGGGATAATCCGATCATTGCTTCATGCCGAATTAATCGGCCGTATCCTTATTCTGTTTTAGATATGCGTCACAAATCAGGTCCACAGTTTCTTCCAGGGTCAGCTTGCTCAGCCCGAACTGACGCAGGATTTCCGTGGTCTCGTTCTGAAAGTCGGTCCAGCCGCCGAAATAAGCTGGAACCCTTCCATACCGGATACCATCGAACCAGACCCGGATCTCTTCATCTGAAAGGGAGGGAAACCGTTCGCGGTAGATATCATAGGCCGAGGATTTCAATGCCGGGATACCC
>JBNGED010000012.1:2785-14308 GCA_049975605.1 Sediminispirochaetaceae bacterium
CTCTTCTGCTGCTCTTCTTCTAAAAAGAATTGCAGTACTTCGAATGCCTCTTCTCCATTCGTGCTTGCCGCGGGAACTGCCCAGCAATCGACATACATGCCGGTGGCGGCCTCTTCACAAATCGGTAAAGGGACCACTCCCCATTCGAAGCCGGTGGAATCACGGAACGCTTCCATCCACCAGTTGCCGTCGACTGTCATTCCGAGGTTCCCGTCGATAAAATACTGATAAGGCTGCAATCTGATGAGCTCCATAATCGTAGGGCTTACCTCGTCATCAAACATCAGCTCATTCAGGAAGCCGAATGTCCGCAGAGCCGGCTGTTCGGCGGCGGTACAGGTACTGCTGTGTACACTCAGGAAGTCGGAACCCGCTGACATGAGGAACGGGAGAATCCATCCAATGGTAAAAGATGTCGTCATTCCATAGATTTCGTTTCCCGGTGTGCTGAGGTCCCGGATTTTTCTGGAAGCTTCGGCGAACTCCTCCCAGGTCCAGGTGTTTTCCCAATCCAGAGAAGGAATATCCACTCCGGCTTCGCCAAACAAGTCCTTATTGATAAATACACCCATCAACAGGGCTCCTGATGGTATTCCATACAGGGCGTCATGAACGATGAGTCCGTCAAACTGGTTCTCGAAGTACAGATCAAAATCAATGTCTGCCTTCTCGGCGAACGGCATCAGATCCATCAGCAGCCCTTCTTCTATCATAGAGTCGCGGTAGATTACCGAAATATCAACAATATCCGGAGATTTGCCGCTCAGCAGATAAGATCTCATAGTCTGCTCATAATCTGTCCAATCTTCGCCGAAGACATTCTGTATCTCGACCTGAATATCTTCCCGCGATTCATTGAACCGAGAGACAATAGCCTCGTAATTCTTCAGCATCCCCTCGTTTGCAAAGACCATGAGTTTTACAGTCACCGGTTCGCCGATATGTTCTTCCTCTGAGGAAGCGGAGTCTTCTCCCGATTCGTTATTCTTTACACAGCTGAACAGAAATAGGAATAGGATGCTAATAAGTACGAGGATGAACTTCTTCATAACCGACTCCTGGAACGAAGAAATGTAACATGATCTATTATCAAGGGGAGTCATAGATAAATCAAGAGCGAAATTATAGAGGCTGGAATATAGAACCGGCCGGTGCACATATGTATATGACCGGCCGGCGATGAAAGAGATGAAAGGAATGAATGGGGCTTACCAGCGGTAAGAGCGGTTCCCCTGCATACCAGGGCCGCGGGGATCCGCGCCCGGACCGCGGTCGTATCCATTGCGGTCGTAGGGCCTGGGGCCGCCGAATTGTTCCGGGCCGCCGGGTCTTCCGGATCTGCCGGACTTTCCATAACCGCCGCGGGGGCCGTATCCGTATTCTTCATCGTCGCAGCACATTCTTCCGCCGAAGACTCCGCCGCGGGAAGCGGGACCGAACTGACGAGAGAGGTCATACTCTTCACCGTCAATGGTGACCTTTGATATCATCAGGTGCTGTTCGTTATCGTCTTCTTCCCAACGGGGACCGGGTACGATGAAGCCTTCCACCGAGATGGTATCGCCGGACTCGACCTCAATCTCCTCAGCTGCGAACCGGGGATACATCAGTTCGTACTCCTGTCCGTCCGAAGCCTTAAGCTCGGCTTCTGAAGCTGTGAATTCGACAGTTCCCGTTAAGGTGACAACTTCATCAGCATCAACTTCCCGCTGTTCCTGAATACCCTCAGCCGCCACAGCCATAACCGAAAGCAGCCCGATTACCGCTGCCATAAGAATTACTTCTATCCTTCGTTTCATGTTCTTACCCTCCTAAAGGTCAGTTACAATTTCTGAATCTAATGTAGGGTATAGATGTGAACAAAATGTGAACGGGGTATAGGGATATTATGCAAACACCTGCGGTAGTCGAAGACTCTCTGTTTATACTGTTATCTCGATCCGGTTCCCCTCCGGATCCAGAATACAGCTTTCGAAGTAACCGTCCCCGGTCTTTCGCGGTTCGCTCACGACTTCGTAGCCGTCAGCCCTGAATCTTTTCGTCATGTCTATGACGTTCTGTTCACTCCCGACGGAGACGGCGAAGTGGATCAGACCCAGATACTGCTTCACGGGATCATTTTCGTTCTCCGGGATTCCGGGCATCTGCATCAGTTCGAGCCGGGATCCGTCATCGAAGGATAAGAAGTAGGATTGGAACGATTTTTGGGAGTTCACATAGCGGGTCCCCGGCTGCGCTCCGAAGTATTTCATGTAAAAACCTTTGAGAAGCTCTATATCTGCGCACCACAATGCGATGTGTTCGATCCTCACAGTTCACTCCAGGGTAGCGTGATTAATTCTGAACAGGATCCATACAGTGACTATAGGAATCCAGGCAGACACTCTCGATTGCAGCAACATTTTTCTACAAAAATTGATGTTTGTCTATAATCTTATGAATCGATCATCAATCGATAGATGGTACCGTCTGAGCCTTCGGTTTCAGGTCAGACGCGGAGCCGCTCTTGCCTAAGAGAAGTGAAACCGGATAATCTGGTGCAGCCTGTTGTGCTTCTAGAGAAAACGGTAATGTAAAACGGAGTATACAAAATGAAATTCATGAAAAAAGCAGCAGTAATGGCGCTCATTCTCCTTGCCGTTGCGGCGTTCAGCTTCAGGAGCAAAATCTTCGGAAGCGGGCACACGCCGGCAATTACCGATGAAAACGGTACAGTGCTGCCGGACAGTATTGCAGCGCTTGAAAAAATCAGTCTCGGCGGTATGGACCAGTGGATCCTCATGCGGGGCCGTGATACCGGCAATCCCGTACTGCTCTGGCTCCACGGCGGTCCGGGCTCGTCCCAGATGCCTGCGGCCCACGTCTGTGACACGGAGCTGGAGAAGGAGTTCATCGTGGTCCAGTGGGACCAGCGGGGAGCGGGTAAATCCAATCCCCCGGATTTCGATGAGAACACCATGTCGTATGATCAGTTCATCGCGGATACCCGCCAGCTCACCGAATACCTGAAGGACCGATTCGGGAGGGAAAAAATATACATCCTCGGCCACTCCTGGGGGACCCAGCCCGGGATCGAAGCGGCCGGCAGGTATCCCGGGGACTATTACGCTTACATCGGCGTAAGTCAGGTGGTCAGCAATGAAATGAGTCACATTATTGGCCGCGAATGGCTCGCCGATCAAATCCGGCAAGAAGACAAGAAGAAGGACCTCGAAAAGCTCGAAGCGCTGGGGACGCCGCCCTACACAGATCACGATGATTTCGTCACTTTCATTCGTATGGTCGATGCCTACGGAGGCAGCTTCGATCTGCCCTTTTCCAGGCTTGCGTGGATTGCGCTGCGGTCCCCCGAATACACCTTCAGGGATATGCTGGCCTGGATGAACGGAGCCAACCGCGGCAGCGGACAGATGTGGTCGGAGAAGTCATACAGCAGCTTCGACGCTGCGGCAAAGTACCCCGAACTGCGGGTACCGGTGTACTTCTTCCAGGGCAGGAATGACTACAATACCCCTCTGGAGGCAACCGAGACCTACTACCGGAATCTTGTCGATTCAGCGGGAAAACACCTGATCGTGTTCGAAGATTCAGCCCACACTCCCTTCCTGGCGGAACCGGAGAAGTTCGTCCGGGAGTTAATCAAGGTGAAGGAAGCGACCTGGCGCTGACTTTGCCGGAAAGATTCGGAGCAGCGGGTTATCAGGACCAGGGCCAGGCTCATATCGATTTCCCGATCACCTGGGTGTACACTACTTTTTCGTGCGGCTGCAGGCCCATCTTCTCATGCAGCTTGTCCCTGTCAACCAGGCCGAGTACCACCGTGCTCAGGCCGGCCGCCGCGCAGTAGAGATATACATTCTGGCTGATATAGCCGGCATCCGTGCCGGATATGAACCACCCCCGTTGTTCATTTTTTCGCACATACATTCTCAACTTCGAAATGTCCGAAACAAAGATCAGGCCCACGGGAGCTGAACGCATCATCTTCTGGATACCGATGTATTTCCTAAAATCCGACGGATGAACGAGCTTCAGCTGATGCTCCTTCTCTTCATAGAGGTAGAGTCCGTCTTCCAGGGCAGCATACACGCGTATCTCCTGAGAGTTGGTGGCGGACGGGGCGGTCCTCCGGCTTTTACTTCTCCTGGTCTCCTCTCTGGTAATTCCGCAGGCGGCCCACAGGAGATTGGAGAGGTCCTGGATGGAGACGGGTTCATCCTTCCACTTTCTCTTCGACCGGCGGAGTTCCAGGGCCTTCATCAGGGGGAAGTCCATATCTTTCTGCGGTGGGGGGAGAATAATAGTATCAGCCATAATACACCTTGCCTTCGGCGGATCTGAACGGTCCGGAATCCGGACGAACTGTCTGACCCGCTTTTTTTCCATCATCATCGTAGCCTGCTTTGGGCCGGCGGCACAATAAGTAATTTTAAAATTGTCGGGCCGCTGAATATGACCGGGGCGCATGCTATATTGTTTAAAGAAGCGGGTTCATCCCGCCTTCGGAAGGAGAAGTTATGGCTGAATATACCTATGACGGAACGTTTTTAAGAGACATGACCGGTAAGAAGCTGGCGGAGGTCGACCGCAGCTTTATTAGAGGCTACAATGCAGCCCTGCTTGGTCAGATCGATCGGAAGAATGTCCGGGATCCGAGGGGAAAGAAAATACTGGAGTTCGACGGCAAGACGGTCAAGGACGATCTGGGGAAGAAAGTGACCACCGCGAAGGATCTGCAGTCAATCATCGAAGGAGAGCCGGATATCGGAATGGTGGCCACCTGGTATTTCGTAATAAAGAGAAAACAGGCGAGCATGGCATAATCGGATCAGCGCCGGCGGAGCAAAGACGCCGTAGTCCATCCGCCGGCCCTTCGCCTGACAGGAGATACTCGATCTTCCCCCTGCCCGTAAGTAGTGATTTAATTCCATTTAATGTGCATGCACTCCTTGACATTATGTGTACTTCAATGTATATTAACTATACGGTTAGTTATATGGTAAAAAAACGGGACGGTCAAGTCACCAGACAGCATATTCTCGACACTGCGGAAAGAATTTTCGCCGAAGACGGATACGACGCGGCCAGGGTGGACCGGATCGCCCGGGAGACCGGGGTGAACAAGGCCCTCATTTACTACTACTTCAGGAGCAAGCATGCCATTCTCGATGAGCTGCTCGATGATTTCATCAGGACGGCCAACGGCTTCCTGATCGAGATGGCGCAGCATTCGTACACCTTCGACTCACCGGAGATGCTGCAGCAGATGCAGAAGTACAACGATTACCTGATGCGCAGGGACACTACGTTGAAGCTGCTTCTCACGGAGTCGTTGAAGGATTCACGGGAGGCTCCTCCTCTTTTCAAGCTGATCGACATCAATCCGGGCTTGATGGATGAATCGGCTGCGGTCGCTGACCTGAACAGGAGGGGATTCAACCTCGATGCGGATGAGCAGCAGCGGCGGGTGACTGAGTTCTTCACAGGAATCATGCCGACTATCGTTTACAGCCTCTTCCGGTCGAAATGGTGCCGGTATTTCAACATCGAGCAGGAAAGACTCGACGAGCTCTTTCAGAAGGCCAACGAAGATACCCACAATCAACACCATCTGAAGTAAAAAAAACAGGGGGCACTGATGGAAATTTTCTACTACTCCGGGACCGGGTTCACCCTGGCGGCAGCCAGGGCATTCGCCGCACACATCGACGAAGAGGTCCGGCTGAGGCCGATTGTACAGTTGATGCGGGAAGGGGCAACTTCCAGCGATGCGGAGAAGATCGGTCTGTTCATGCCGATGCATGCCTTCGGACTGCCGTCGGCATTCATTCGGTTCCTGCGTGAATTCAGGTTCCCGCGGGCTTCTTTCATCTGCGCCCTGGTAACCCGGGGCGGCGCCCCTACCCGGATGCATATGGAGATCGACCGTCTCCTGAGGAGACAGGGGAAGCGGCTCAACGCCTTCCAGTACGTAACGACCCCAAACACCTTTGATATTATCTTCCATGTGCCGGAAGGGCCCGAGGTCCTGGAAGCACAGAAGCGCGGGGAAGAGGATATCAGGCAGTTCGCCGCGCAGGTGAACAGGGGAGAGGCCGGAATTCACCTGGGGTACCGGAACAGGTTCCACGAGAATTTTACCTTCCCGATTCTACGGGGATTGAATAGAATGACCGGTTATTTCAATCTGCAGAACAGCTTCTATGCCGACGGCACCTGTACCGGATGCGGGCAGTGCGAAGAGGTCTGTCTGTCGGGGAGGATACGAATGAAAGATAATCGGCCTGTTTGGGACCATACCGCCGCCTGCCAGTACTGTCTGGCCTGTCTTCATCTCTGTCCCGTTCACGCCGTTCAGGTGAAGAAGAGCAAGACCCCGGAACTCGGCAGGATCCGCCGCCCGGACGTCAGCTGGAAGGAGATCGCCGCGCAGAAATAGGGGCCGAAGCGCGATTTTTCCCCTTCATGATTCTGTCGGCCGCCAGCTTGCCGGTCAGGATCGACATGGGGACTCCCGCGGGGCTGTACGCCCACTGTCCGGCCTGAAGAACACCGGGTATGGGGGTCCTTACCGAACGGGCGCCATGCTGGATACGGTGTACTACTGGGACCGGCTCCTCGAAGGACCAGCCGGTAATGGCGCCTTCGGAGCTTCCGATTCTCCGTTCAATGCTGAGTGGTGTGTAGGAGAAGCGGGATATCACCTTGTCCTTCAGCATAGGGAAGACCGATCCGGACAGGACCTCCACCATTCTGGTTTCAATTTCCCCCTTGAAGACTTCATACCAGCCGGAGGCCTCGATTTTTTTCATCAGATCGTACTCGAAGAGCAGGCTGACGATGAGACCGGTTTTCCCCGGCGGCGCGGCGGACGGGTCCTTCAGCGCGGGAATGGAGATCTCGTAGGTGTTCAGCCGGCAGAAGGCATCCAGCCATTCCAGCACTTCCTCCTTCGATATCCGTGACCAGTTCCCGAGTATCTCCCTGAGCCGCTGCCGGTGCAGATCGCCGAGACCCTTCTTCGAGGGGGTGTAGAAAAAGTGCCCGTTCGCTATTTGTCGGAAACTCTCCGGAGCTTCATCCACCGTGAGGAACAAGGTAAAGACGGAGTCGCCTCCCCGTCTGGACAGCAGCTTTTCCCCTTCGCATTCAATACGACGGACTGTGTCCGCCGGGAGTCCGTCGGTCCTTGTTATTCTGAAGAGGGTCTTGAGATCAGCCGCCCATATGAGGGTGCCGTATGCGTATTCGCGGCCATGCACATCCTTTGCCGTTGATTCGCGGGGGATGACCTCGCGGATTTCCGTACCCGTATCAATCCGTCCGCCGAACTCCGCGATCTTCTTCTCGAGGGCGCCGGGAAGGGCGCCCGTTCCGCCCTTCGGATACAGGTAGTCCAGATACAGCGAGAAATAGCTCATGGCAAAGAATGTCGGAGTGTTCTTGAAAAAATGCTGGCTGATGATATCGCGGAGCGAAGCATCAGCCGTTATCTTCTCCAGGAAGGGCTCGATAGGATAGTCCATGCGGTTGATCTTCCGGACGGTGAAGAGGAATTTGAGCAGCCACGGCAGGAGGGTCCGGAACAGGTATTCCCGGTCGTGCTTCAGGTCCTTGAAGACCGGATTCTCGATCCCGTACAGCACATCCATGTTCTTCATTATCCGCCGAATGAGCCTGATGATGCGGTCGATATCATTCCCGCTCCGGGGATATAGTTTCCGCAGCAGTTCACGGTAGTCCTGCACACTCTCCTCGGACTCTATATGCAGGATTTCACCTTCGATTCCCACCGTGACCGGGCTCCTGACGAATTCGAGATCGATGTCCAGGTCCTTCAGCATAGGTAGTATAATACCCGCGTCTTCCAGCGCCCGGACCCCGGCGTCAAAAAGAAATCCGTCCCGGGTGAAGGAGTTCACGAGTCCGCCGCAGACTCCGTTTTTTTCAGTCAGGATGACCTTGTATCCCCCCCGGGACAGATACGCGGCGGCAGTCAGTCCCGCCATTCCTCCTCCAACTACCAGAACATCACAGGTCTCCCTGGTCATGCAGGCCTCCTAACTGTACGCTTATATTCCAGAGTGCTTCGGCGGTCTCCCGATCGAGGGCCGGCGGGGCCGGTTCCTCCTCCGTTGTCAGGTTGAAGAATTTCCCGCTGGTCCCCTTCAGGGCGCCGCTCACTCCCAGATAGTACAGGGCCTCCGCCGATATCCCGGGGGACTGGAAGTTCCTCTCGAGGACCTTGTTCTTGAACCACCTGTACAGCGGCCCGTTGTCCCTGCCCGCCTGGGTCTTCACTGCCCCCGGGTGCATGGCGTTTATGGTCACTCCGCTTCCCCGGAAATACTCGCTGAACAGCAGCATCGATAAGAGCTGGGCGGTCTTGGAGGAGCCGTAGCTGCGGAGTCCGGTATACCGGCGCTTCTCCCAGTTGAGATCATCGAGCCGCAGACCCCAGGCGGCGAAGCGGTGTCCTTCGGAGTTCACCAGCAGGATCCGGGTCCTGCCGTGAGTCTTCACCTTCTCCCTGAGCATGTGGTTCAGGACGAATGAAGAGAGATAGTTGACGGCGAAGACCTTCTCGAAGCCCTCAACCGTGAGCTCCCGCCTGGTATTGTAGATTCCGGCATTATGGATGAGCACGTCCATCGGAACGGGCAGGTCCAGGAGTTCACGGCCGGCCCTGCGCACATCTTCCATGCGGCTCAGGTCGGCAATCGTGTACTCGCAGCGCACACCGTATTCGGCCTCGATCTCTTCGCGGAGGGCCTGTGATTTGGCTTCATTTCTGTTTATGCAGAGCAGGTCGGCGCCATGGGATGCGTACTTCCGTGCGGTCCAGTACCCGATCCCCGATGTGGCGCCGGTGATCACTACCAGACGGCCGTGGAAATCGTCCGGGCACTTCTCCGGCTCGGCTTTGCTGTTGCGGATCATGGCGATGATATTCGCCCAGCGGTATTCCCTGAAGTATTTGAAGAACTTCTTCGGCCGGCTCATTCCATTTTTTCCTATCCGAATTTCTTCTGCATGAATTTTCTATAGGATTTGGCGAAGAAGGGAATGTTGTCAAAAATGTCACCCCACAGGTCGTAGTAGTCCCTCTGCTCTTTTATTTTCCCTTCTCCGTTCAGAGTGAGCCGGCTGGCGCCGTACAGGACGGAACGGGGGTTCTTCTTGTAACTGATGGTCATCTCCCATTCGATGAAGACGATGCTGTCCCGCATAACGGCCCGCAGGACGTTCATGTGCAGTTCCTGTGACCTGTTCGCGAGCCGTTCGGTCATCTGCCTGAACTCATCGATTCCCTGAATTCCCTGGATTGAATCTCTGAATACAATATCGTCGGCATAATAGGGCAGGATGTGTGACCAGTCGGGTCTGCCCTGAGTGTTGTAGGTCCGCGTCCACAGTTCGATGATCTGGTCCGCGCTTGTTATCGCTGTGATCACTTTATCTCCTCTGCATCGGGCTGCGTTTTTCAACGCGCCTGCTCATTAATCATAGAGTGCCGGGGAGCGGATATCAAGAAAATGAATGGATTCGTGCAGATCCGTAGAGGCAGTGTATGCGCCGCAGCGCCGGACCGAATATCGATTCTATCTCAGGGATTTCTCGTAGCACTGCTCGTTCAGTTCCCTCCCCCATAGGGTGTGCTGCTTTTCCTCGGTCAATGTGAAGCCGTTCTTAATATACAAACTGAGCGCCCGGTCCAGTTGATCGACAGTCCACAGGATTATCTTCCTGTATTCTCTCTGCTTCGTAAAAGTCAGGGCCGATACGATCAGTTCTCTTCCGATTCCGAGTCCCCGAAGGGCCGGATCCAGGAAATACCAGCGCAGCTGGGCGGTGTCTTCATCAATCTTTGTTATGGCGATGCTTCCCTTCACCGCGCTGTCCTGTTCGACGATCCAGATCCGTTCGTCCGGGTCCTGCCGCAGCACGAATTCCGCCAGGGGGATTGCTACGTATGGTTCGAAGCTGCTGTCGAATCCATAGTTGCGATGGTAATACTCTCCATGTATTTTGATAATCGAGCCGATGTCGCCCGGCATGATGGTAGTCCGTATGGATATGTTTTCACTCATAAAAAACCTCCCGTATCGGCGGCAGCCGGCCGCTTATATTTAATCGGATGATGCTGAGTAAGACACCAGCTCTATTTCATAGGAATCCTCGCCCATCATTCCGGCCGCTTCGGCCCGGACGAGGATGTGCGGTTCCTCCACGGAATACCAGAAGTATGATTTCGGGAAGAAGGTCCCGATGAAGCCGCCGAAGGAGAGCTGCATCTTATAGCATTCATAAGCAGTGTTATTGAGTCTCAGCGTCTCGCGGCCCTCCACCTTCGCTCCGAATTTGAACTTGTCGGAACCGTTGAGAAATACAAGATCCGCCTTGTCATGTTCCCTCCAGGGAAATCCGCGCAGGCTCACATCGAGACCATTGCCATCGCAGATCAGCAGTTCGCCCGGTCCGACGGCTTTGTTCTGCTGTACTATTTCGCTGGTCCGGAACACCGTGCTGTGGGATTGTTTAAGACGCACTTCGGAATAGAAGACCAGCAGGGTGTCGGCTGAGAGCTTGACCAGCATGTCCTTGGAATCGGACTGCATGCGATACTCGTAGTGCGGGCGGGCCGCGGGCTGCTCCCTTTCGCCTGTCGCGGAGTTTTCAACCAGCCGCATTTCAATCAAGACCATCTCCTCACCGCGCTCTGAACTGCGAACATAGGTGAAGGATTCTTTTTTCGGAAATGAGGGGTTGATCAGATTGATCTGGGCCTGCAGTGAACCGGCGATAAAAAAGAGCAGAACAAATGTGAGACAGGCGGCGGGGCGGGACACGCTAAAGCCGATCGAAGCAGAGCCGGCTGCATCAGGGCCGGGTAAGGCAGGGTTGGCTGCAGCCGGACAGGGCCGACGCCGATATCTCAGGCTTCTCATACAGTTCCTCCTCGAAAGCATTCCTTTTTTTATACATGATCATGGAAAAAAGTGAAACACGTCGGGGCTGAAGATAACGCCAGGCGCTATTCAATCCCTGAAATTATATTTGCACAGATCGATTACGGTAAACCTGTTGTCCACCCCGAGTTTGTTGAAGATATTGTACAGGTGGAGTTTGACGGTAGATTCGGCGATGTTCAGCCGTTCGGCGATTTCGCGGTTGCTGGCCTTGTATACGGTGAGGACCCGGATAACTCTTCTCTCGGCGGGACTAATGCCGGCGGCCTTGAGATTGTAGGGTTCCTGTTTTTCCTCGATCTCCGCTATTTTTTCAGAGAGCCTGCCATAGTTCATTCTCAGATCGAGATTCTCCTTCTTCAGCAGTCTTTGCTGGGCCATCATGTCCCACCAGAGAATCAGAATGAAGACGATCAGGAAGAGGAAAAATGCCAGTGTGGTGAATCCCGCGTAAGCCCCCTCTCCCGTACGCTGAAGGATGGCAGAGACCTGGGAGAATACTACCACTGCACCTAGTACTGCGGCGGTTTTGGCTCTGGTGTAGGTCTCGAGG
>JBNGED010000013.1:0-6677 GCA_049975605.1 Sediminispirochaetaceae bacterium
CCGGTACACCGTTCTTTGCCAGTTCCCTGGCGAGCTGCCGGGTCTGTCCGACGCGGCCGAACAGATAGGATTCATCCACGACTTCGTGGAGTCCCACCGCCAGAGCCATGATGTCGCGTCCGCTCAGAGCGCCGTAAGAGTCGTTGCCGAACCAGATGATCTGCTTCTCTTTGAGCCGTACGCCCACATCATGGTCCTTGGTGGAGAAGCGTTTCACGAAATCGCCCCTGTCCCGAATGAAGAGACCGCCGCCGATGTTGGACAGGCCGTCCTTCTTGAGGCTGACGCTGAAACCGTCGGCATAGGAGAACATTTCCTGCACGATACTGCGGACGGAACGCTTTTCGAATCCCTTTTCGAACTGCTTGATGAAGGCCGCGTTTTCTGCAAATCTGCATGCATCGAAGAAGAGGGGGATTTCATACTTCTTGGCGATATCGTTGACCGCTTTGATGTTCTTCATGCTCACCGGCTGACCGGCAACAGTGTTGTTGGTGATCGTCAGGTAGATCACCGGAATGTTGTCGCGGCCCTTCTCCTTGATGAAGGCTTCGAGCCGTTCGGTGTCCATATCACCCTTGAAGGGGTTTTCACTGTCCATCTTCTCCCACGGGAATTCACCCAGGACGTTGCCCTTGAAGAGGTTGACCGGCTCGATACCGTTGTCGGCGATGTTGGCACCTGTGGTGTCGAAGTGACCGTTGTTGGGAATCCAGTAGGGTTTGCCGGGCCCGTTCATTTCGTCGAGTACTTCCCGCAGGGTGGCGAAGAGGAGATGTTCCGCAGCTCTTCCCTGCGGAGTGATGAAGGCGTTCGGCCGTGCCAGCTGGTTGGGGCCGCCGTTGACGAATCCGCCCTCGTCCTTGGTGAGGTAGAGCTGATCCATCAGCTTCTCGACATCCTTTTCTCCGGAAAGGACCAACTGGATAGCTTCGCGGGGCTTGTCGCCTCGTTCGAAGGTATCGCGGATGGTGTCGAGCAGCACGTAGTAGCCCTTGTTCCGTCCGTAGGACTCATCACCGTGCATCAAGGCCGCCCACTGCAGATCGCTCATCGCGGTGGAACCGCTGTCCGACAGGTAATCGACCAGCAGCAGGTCCGCGGGGAACGAAAACATATTGTATTCAGTCTCGCGCAGCGCCCGCTCACGCTGTTCGAGGGTTACGTCCTTGAGAGGCCGGATTACATACGATTTGTGGACCGGTACTGGAACTCCAAGTTCCTTCATTGATTTCATTTTCTTTCCTCCGTTACATGTAGTAGTTCTTGAATTACAGTGCCGCGATACCGTCTATCTCGATATCCGCACCAAGGGGGAGCTTTGCCACTTCATAGGCACATCGCGCCGGGTAGCCTCCGGTAAAATAGCTCCCGTACACTTCGTTTACCCTGGCGAAGTTCCCCATATCCTGCAGGAAAATCGTCACTTTCAATAATCTATCCAGTGAACTTCCCGCCTCATCGAGTATGGCTTTGAGATTATCCATCGCCTGCCTGGTCTGGTCTTCGATGGTTTCTGCCACAATCTTCCCCTGAGCCGGATCGAGCGGCAGCTGACCCGACACGTACACCGTGTCGCCCCAGACGACCGCCTGTGAATAAGGACCGACTGCAGCCGGCGCCTTATCCGTGTGAATTACTTTACGTTCCATTGCTTCCTCCTGATTTACGAGTAAAGTTTCTCAATATCGTTTTCACCGAGAGAGGTCCTGACCTCCCTGATGTAGTTGTAAATCGTGTAACGGGATATACCGAGCTTGTCGGCGACTATATCGATGCCGTTCTTGATCTGGAAAATACCCCGCTTGTACAGCTCTTCGACAACCATCTTGTTCTTCTGCGTGGGAGATATTCCGGTTATGCGGTTCATCTCCTCTAAAACCTCTGTGTACGATGCATCCACCAGGTCCTTCGCGGTAAGAGGGAAGTGCTCCGAGACGGCCTGATTCCCCGAAAGCGCCGGCAGCAGACTCTCCATCAGCGCCCCGAAGGGGGCGGAAGTGTCGAAGTTCATACAGAAAAATCCTATCAGTCTGCCGGTAGTGTTCTTGATGAGGGTAGTGGTCGATTTGAGCGAACGCCCCCCCTCGGTCCTGGTGTAGTATGGTCCGTACACATCCTCAGAGTTCTGATCGCACCCCTCAAGAATACTGAGGGCAAAATCCGTCATCGGGCCGCCGACAGAACGCCCGGTAACCTGCCCGTTTTCGATCGCGACGATGGACTTCTCGATATCCTCCAGAGAATGCACCACGACCTCGCAATACTCGCCGAACTGCCGTGCTATGCCCGTAGCGATAGTAGCGGTATTTTTAAGAATAGCCCGGTCCTCTTCCGTGAGTTCTCCTTTCGCCCCTTGTCTTTCCACGCTGAATCTCCTGATACGGTGCTTCCAATTTTTTAATATATTTTATCACAATTTTGTAAACAGTCAATAAAATGAAGCCCCTCAAACGAATAAACTTGACTCCGGCTGCTGGTCTAGGTACCCTAAATTCAAGAGTACAATACAGAGAAAGGAGTAAGTATGTCAGAAAGAGACGTTTCACCACAACGTCCTCAGTTCTCGATCAAACCAAAATACATAGTAGCAATACTTATCATCGTTGCAGCGATCGCGCTTGTCATGACAAGTTTTTTCGTGGTTGACCAGACTGAGCAGTCAGTGGTGCTATTATTCGGCAAGGTAAAGCGTATCGTCGGTCCCGGGCTGCAGTTCAAGATGCCCCTCGGTATCGAAAAGAACTATAACGTTCCCACTCAGCAGATACAGAAGATGGAGTTCGGCTTCCGCACACAGCAGGCCGGGATCAGCACGACCTACACCGGCGGCGACTATCCGGAAGAGTCGATCATGCTCACCGGAGATTTGAACATTATCGACGTCGAGTGGATCATCCAGTACCGGATCAGTGACCCGGTGAGGTGGCTGTTCAACGTAGAATTCCGCCAGCAGACCCTCAGGGACATCAGCCAGTCGGTGATCAACCAGCTGGTCGGAGACCGTGCGATCCTCGATGTAATCGGGGCTGAACGGAGCAATATCGAACAGCAGGGCCAGGATAAGATGCAGGCAACGTTCGAATCCTACGATATGGGAGTCCTGGTAACCACGGTCAAACTGAGAAACATCGTGCCCCCCAAGGGCGAAGTGCAGGACGCCTTCGAGGATGTCAACAAGGCGGTACAGGACTTGAACCGACTGATCAACGAAGGAAAGGAACAGTACAACCAGCAGATCCCCAAAGCCCGCGGACAGGCCCAGCAGCTCATCCAGGAAGCCCAGGGATATGCCGCTGAACGCGTGAATACTTCCGAAGGCGACGTGGCGCGGTTCGTTTCGGTACTTGAAAAATATGATGAGAGTCCGGATGTTACCCGTACCCGTCTCTACATCGAAACCCTTGAAGAAATATTCGGTGAAGAAGAGGCTACCGATCTGATCGACAGAGGTCTGGAGAACTTCATACCCTTCAAGGCCCTGCAGAATCAGAACGTTCAGAGTACCGGAGGTGCGCAATGAAAAAATTAATCACAACCCTTGTAGTCATCGCGGTACTGTTTGTTATTCTCGTCGCACTGGGACCATTCTATATAGTCGAACAAGGTCAGCAGGCGGTAGTAACACGGTTCGGGAAAATCGTGTCCACGAACACCGAACCGGGTTTGAAATTCAAGCTGCCGGTGATCGACAATGTTGTTCGCTACTCGAAGAAAATCCTGAGCTGGGACGGAGACGCGCAGCGTATTCCTACTGCCGAGAATCAGTTCATCTGGGTGGACGCTACCGCCCGCTGGAAAATCAGTGATCCCCAGAAGTTCTACGAAGCGGTCACGACCCTGGAACAGGGCTGGGCCCGTCTGGACGACGTGATCGACTCGACAATCCGTACGGTCATTACCAGCAACAATCTGAGGGAAGCGGTGCGGAGTTCTAACATCATCAATGAGATTCAAAGCCAGCCGGAGATCCTTCAGCAGGAGGATGAGGAGGTGGACGTGGAGGAACTGCGCAAGCTGACCTACACTACCACCACCTATGAAACGGTGTCCCGCGGACGAAGCGCCCTCGCCGACGAGATGTTCGACATCGCTTCGGAACTGACCCCCGATTACGGAATCGAACTGATCGACATCATCATCCGGCAGATCCGGTATTCCGACGATCTCACCGAAAGCGTCTACAACCGTATGATCAAGGAACGGAACCAGATTGCAGAGGCCTACCGCTCTTACGGTGAAGGAAAGAAGGCGGAATGGCTCGGTAAGCTCGAGAACGAACGGAAGACCGTCCTTTCAGAGGCCTACCGTGAATCCGAGACTATCCGCGGAACCGCGGACGCTCAGGCGGCCGAGATATACGCGCAGGCATATGAGCAGGACCCGGAGTTCTTCAGCTTCTGGAGATCTATAGAATCTTACCGCAAGACCATGCCGAAGTTCAGGAAGACCCTCACAACCGACATGGATTATTTCAAGTACCTCTACAACGAAGAGGGAGAATAATTCATTCATCTCAGATATAAAACGGCGGCCGCGTGATAAGCGCGGCCGTTTTTTTATCCCTCCAAGCGCCGACGGGCCAGGACCCGCAGATCCGCCAGCCCTTTCCGCAGGATATTCAGATCCCCGTCCCTCTGCATGACATGATGCTCTAGCCGTTCCATCTCCTCAGTCCACTGTCGAAGGTACTTCCTGTGGGTAAATTTCTTCAGCACATGCAGTATGCGTCTCTGGTAAAGGTCTCTTGTACGTGCGTCACTGCATTCATGGAGAATATCCAGCAGGACCTGGAGTTCTTCCTGCCGGTCCGCGCAGGCGGATTCTTCGAGCCATCGGCATATCGTCCGAAGTTCGGACAGCGGAATCTCCTTCAATTCGGATATCGATGGCGCATCCAGGAAACGGTAATACTGCTCGGTGCGAAGCGTCATGCTTCCGCGGGAAGCGGTCAGCCTGATCCGGCTGTCCCCCGACTCCCTGCTGCAGCCTTCATCCTCCTCCACGGGGAACCTGGCTTTCAGACGCTGCGGCACGAAGGCTCCTCTCAGCAGAGACTGGATCCGGAATGCAAGCAGGATGGGCTTCACATTCTCCTTAACAGTATCGGCGCTGTCATGAGCATCGGCGTTCTCACTGCGGATCGTCTTAGCCTTGCCCCATGCGCCGGTCCGCTCCACTACGATTTGAAACTCCGTGTTATGGGTCCTCCGCTGTATGCTCTGCCGGCCGCCGCGAAAGGTGATGTACTCCAGGCTGTTGATCTCGATTCTGCCGAAACCGGACAGGATGTCGAGCAGCTCTTCGACGGTGATGACCCCTTCGCTGTTGTAACTCAGTACAACGTAGCGGGCATCGGCGGCCTGCATCACCTCCTCGAGTGCTCCCGGCGCCGTTCGGGCATAGCAGAAGTCGGAACGGGTATCGGTCCAGTCCTCCCGTATACCGCCTTTGCGCATAAGCCGTCCGTCCGGGCCGAGCCGGTTGTCCACCGGGAGATAGTCCCAGAGGGCGATGGTATTGAGAATGTGGTAGTTGCTGCCGTACTGATGAATGGTATATGGAGGATCCAGATAACAGAGATCGGCGGAGCGGCCCGTCAGGAATGCGGCGGCATCCGTCTTCTCCACCACCGCAGCCGCCCCGGAGGGATGCAGCACCGGATGTTCGAGGTGCATCGGGGCCATGATACGGGACAGAGCATCGCGTCCATGGCCCCCGAAACCCTTGTGGTAGGCCTTGAAGACGCCCGAAGTATTCACATGGGTCGCCGCTTCATACAGAAGCAGCGAAAGGAGAATGTCCCGGGCCCGGCTGCAGCGATTCTCCGAAGACCGACCCGCCGCATCTTCCGGATACCACTCCTCGATTTTTTCCCTGACCCTGTCTATGAATAGGGCGTTCTCCCTGGTGTAGAAGAGCCTCTCGGTCCGGTAATCGGCGGCGGCTGTATCCCGCGGGGCATAATGGGAGCTGATATACGGCCGCTTCGGCGGCCCTTGAAGTGCATTCAAGGTGTCGAGGACCTTCTGCAGCCCGCCCCTGTCCTGATAAATAAGGTTGAGATCGCCGGGCCGGGTGGTCAGATAAGCGCTGTTGATGACCCTGGAATACTCCTCCCAGTCGTTTGCATATACTTCCATCCCCATTTGACGGGCGAGCCGCGCAACGGCGCCGGATCCGGCAAAGGGATCGGCGAAGCAGGTCAGCCGGTGCCGTTCCCCGAGGCCCCTGAAGATACGATACAGAAAACCGAGTATACGGCGTTTGTTGCCGATATAGGCGATGAGTTGACGTGTGAGGTAATCGGTAGAAACAAAAGCCCTGTCACTTGTCGAAAGCTGATGGGCCTGATACCATTCCGGCATGACCGGAATGAGACTATCAGCTTTGCTTTCAAAAATCAATATAAAAGAAATTCTGCGTGCTTCATCCACAGCTGCCGACTCCGGTTCGGCCGATCCGCTTATTACCTCCCTCGCATACGACAGCAGGGAAGCAACTGAGGGAAGCCTCTTTTTTGCGCTGAGAGGTCTGCATGTCGACGGCCACCGATTCATCGGCCAGGCCATCGAGAAGGGCGCCGCGGCAGTGGTCTGCATGGATACTCCGGAGCTCATCGACCCCCGCGTCAGTTACGTTAAAGTCGCCGACAGCCGGACGGTCATGTCGCCGAT
>JBNGED010000013.1:6687-14062 GCA_049975605.1 Sediminispirochaetaceae bacterium
GGGTAACAGCTCTTCAAAAAATTACCTGCGGCAGTCCACCCCGGAGGCTCCGGAGATTCATCGTCTTCTCCGGCAGATGCGTGACAACGGCTGTACCCACGCCGTAGTGGAGGCGACCAGCCATGGTCTCTCCCCGATCAACAACCGTCTGGGAGATCTACATTTCGATGCGGGGGTGCTGACGAACATCAGCCATGAACACCTTGATTTCCACAGGACCCTCGAACAGTACATCGACGACAAGGCGAATCTCTTTCGGGCCCTGCCGGCCGAAGGGGGCCGGGCAATAATCAATCTCGACGAGCCCCGCCGGAATGCATTCGAGCAGGCGGCCGCATGTCCGGTCTTCACCTACAGCCTGACTGACGGAGGCGTTGATCTGTGCGGCGCCGATCTGTGCACCGCCGATCTGTGCGCCGCCGATGTCAGACCCCTCACCGGGGATAAAAACGGAGGACAGGAGTTCATCCTGGTACACTCCGGAGAACAGACCAGACTCGAGCTTCCCCTCACGGGCCGCTTCAACGTAGAGAACTGCCTGGCAGCCCTTCTGGCCGTCTCTTCACTCCCCGGAGAAGAGTTAACGACTTACCTGCCCTTCGTCGCGGAGCTCGAGGCGATCAGGGGGCGGATGGTCCCGGTCCGGCAGGGCCAGCCGTTCCAGGTCATCGTTGACTATGCGCACACTCCCGGATCGTTTCAGAAGCTGTTTCCCTCTCTGCGAAGCCAGGTAAGGGGGAAGCTCATCGCGGTCTTCGGTTCGGCGGGCGAGCGGGACGTCGACAAACGAAGCATACAGGGCGCTATCGCATCGAAATATTGTGATATAATAATACTCGCCGACGAGGACCCGCGGGGAGAAGAACCGCTGCGGATCCTCGAGAACATCGCAGTGGGCTGTGAGGGGATGCAGCGGGGGGGAAATCTCCTGCTGATCGAGGATCGTCCCGCCGCCATTCGGAGGGCATTCTCACTTGCAGGAGAAAATGACATGGTCATTCTGCTCGGCAAAGGACACGAGGGCTCAATCATATACGCCGATGGTCCGGTCCCATGGGACGAAGAACAGGAAGCGATCAAGGCCCTGCGGGAATCGGGTTATCAAAAATAAGCGGGAGGTACACTGATGAGAAAAAAACGAGTTGGCATACTCTTCGGAGGCAGGTCGGGTGAACACGAGGTATCGCTGGTCTCAGCGGCTTCCGTCTACACTCATATAGACACCTCCCGATTCGAACCCATCCTGATCGGCATCGATTACGACGGGCGCTGGTATCTGCAGAACGGACCCTATGACGGCGCGGAGAAGGAGCCTCAGCTCGACGAGGACGGTAAACAGCTCGTACTCAACAAAGCCGACTCCATGAGCGTTTCGGTCGAACCGGGCCTCGGTCTTTCCGTGAATGGAAAAAATCTCGGCCTGGAGATCGTTTTCCCGGTCCTGCACGGCACCTTCGGCGAAGACGGAACGGTCCAGGGCCTGCTTGAAATCGCCAATACTCCGTACGTGGGGGCCGGCGTGCTCGGGAGTGCGGTCGGTATGGACAAGGCCATCATGAAGAGGGTCTGGATGCACGACGGCCTGCCGACGATTCCCTTCGTTCAGGCCGAAGTCCTCGAGTTCCGTACGAAAGACGGCATGGACCTTATCGAAACACGGACACTGCAGAAATTCAGCTACCCCCTCTTCGTCAAACCGGCCCGTTCGGGCTCTTCCGTCGGAGTAACCCGGGCGGAGGACCGCGCTCATCTGGAAGCGGCCCTCGAGACCGCCTTCCGGTTCGACACAAAGGTACTCATCGAACCGGAGATCTCCGGAAGAGAGGTCGAATGTTCGGTAGTCGGCAACGAACAGCCGGTCCCTTTCGCGGTAGGTGAGATCGTGCCGAGCCACGATTTCTATGACTACGAGGCCAAGTATATCGATCCCGACGGAGCGGAACTCAGAATCCCCGCTCCCCTTGACACGGCAACCAACGAAGAAGTACGCCGTCTTGCCGTGGAGGCCTACCGCGCCGTTGACGCCGAGGGTTTTTCACGGATCGATTTTTTTATAGATACCGAGGGCAAGGTCCTGCTGAATGAGATCAACACCATTCCGGGTTTTACCCACATCAGCATGTTCCCGAAGCTGTGTGAATATGACGGGCTGGCCTACAGCGATTTGATCGAACGCCTGATTTCACTCGGGCTGGAACGCTTCGAACGGAGGAACTCCCTCCACTACATGCGAACTTAAGAATCGCAGCAGGCAAGCAGACCGCGCTCCCGCTGCCGCCGGCGGATCACCAGTGATCAAAGGCGACCAGCTGATCGAGAGGGCGCCGTTCCGGCTGAAGGGGCGTGCTGGCCGGATATCCGAGCAGCATCAGGGCGACGATCCTCATCTGATACGGAACGGTGAGGATCTCCTTCACCTGCGCTTCGTCGAAGGTGGTGATCACGTGGGCGCCAAGCTCTTCAGCCCTGCTCTGGATCATCATGAAGGAGATGGCGATACCGATGTCGATCGGATAGGCAAGCTGGCCGTTCGGCATCCGGTAATCTATATTGGTCGTGCAGGCGGCGATGATAACCGGCGCCTTGCCCACATGCTCCTGCAGATAGGCGGCCTCATGGATCTTCGACCGCACTTTCGGGGCCTTCACTACTACCAGCCGCCATGGCTGACGGTTCTTGGCTGAAGGGGCCCTTCTCGCAGCACTGATGATACGATCGATCGCATCGTCGGGAACCTCTTCCGGAAGGAAATCCGAAATACTGACCCATCCTGATATTTCTTTCAATACTTCCATATACTACCTTCCATGTAAGCTGGTATACTCATCACCTGGTGGAGTATGAGATCAAAATCAGTGTTATAAATAATCTTGACTGTAAATCATTATTTCACTTATGGTAAAACAAGATGATGAGAAAAATATGCGTGCTGCTTTCAACTCTTCTGCTATTTTCCAGTGTCCTACTTTTTTCTGAGCCATCGGATACATCATACCATACTTTGCAGGATATGCACACTTTTTCCACCAATTATCCCCGACATGAGAACAGCGAAGGGGAAAAAAATTCGTTCCTTTACATTACAGATACCCTGGAGGAGCTGGGTGTTTCCGCCCGGCGGATCAACCTGGATACCTTCGATACCTTCCACTCCTTTTCCTCCATCATCTCCGCCGATTTTTCCGGGCCGGCGGAAGGTGAGGTGTACCTGGTCTTCCCGGTCAACCATCCGGACCAGGCCGGGCCGGAGAACTCCGGGGCTGCCGGTCTTGCCCTTGCCATGTCTCTCTGCAGGGACTTCGCGGCTTCACCTCCGCAGAGGACGGTACATATTCTCTTCATGGGGGCCGAATTCGGACGATCGGAAGAGTCCCAGCTCGGTACGCGGGCATTTCTGCAGGATTATTTCTCCAACACTCCAGGCATCGTTCTCTATATAGATCTGCGGTCCGCCTCGGCGCCGCTGGAATTTCAGCCCTACGGAACGGGAATCGTGAGCCCGGCATGGCTGGTGCGGCATACTGCCCGCACCCTTCTCGCTGAAGGCATACCTTACGACTTCAACACCATGGAGTTCAATATCCACCAGCTCGGATTCAACGCATCACGGACCAGGATCGATCCGTATCTCAACAGAGAGATCCCGTCTCTCTATCTCATGAACCGTTCATCCGCGGCCACGGAAGCCGCAGCTGCCGGTTCAGATGAGGGCAGCCCGTTTGTCGGACCCATAGAGATGCACTCTTTTCTGAGGAGGTTCATCTCAACGCTGCCGGAGTCCTTTCCGTCCCAGTGGGACCGGCACTACCTTTTTTTCAAGATCAAGGACCTCACTCTCATCATTTCGGAGATCAGTTACGTCCTGATTCTGCTTTTCATCTTCGCCGCGGTACTCCTCTACCCTTTCTTTCAGCAAAAGAGGTTCTACCGCTACCTCCGATCGATCCGCCACAACGGCTGGGTTCTGCCGATTATTTTTTCCCTCATGTTCCTCTACCTTCTCGTCTCAACGTTCCTGCTCGAGGGTATATCGGCGCTGAAGGAGGAACCGCAGCTCTGGCAGCAGCAGCCCTTCCTGATGCTTCTGCTGAAGCTCGGCTTCGCCGTGTTCCTCTTCTCCCTGAGTCACCGGGTGACCGCGCCGATCCATTTGAACCGCCTGCGGGGCAGCTTCTATTCGAGCGCCGGTCTCCTCCTGCTCCTGATCAACGTAATTATTCTGACCTCGTACAATCTCGCCCTGACTGTATACGGCGCGGCCATATTCTTCCTCGGTTTTCTCTTCACAGTTGTCAGGAACAGACTCGTCAAACTCCTGTATCTCCTGCTCTCCATTATTTTGATTATGGTCCTGCTCATTCAAAGCTTCAGAACCGGCTCTTCACGGATGATGTACGGGATATTGCTTTCCCATGTGCGCGGCAACCTCATCATTTCCTTTCATCTTCTGCCCTACATGCTTTTCTTCCTGCGTCTGAGCGTTCTTTTTCACCAGCCCCGCCGGCCTGTTGTACGGAGGATATCTCTGGCCTTCGACCTCGTCTTCGGGCTCCTCAGCGCAGCTCTGCTTCTCCACTTCACAGTGCTCTACCAGCCGAACCAGGGGAGACCCGATCGTCTCACAATAACCGAGAGCATCACGAGCAATCGCATTACCGCCGGTGAAAGGGAAGCCGAAGGCGGTTCCGCTGCCGCGGAATTCGAAGGCGGCCCGGGTGCCGACCGGACATTACAGACCGTGATGATCAGCAGCACAAGTGAACTCGGCGGTCTTGCTTTTACCGCCTGGAACGACAGTATCGTTCGGGTACGCGGCGAGGACAGTGAAATGAAGGAGGCGGAGTTCTTTTTCCCCGCTGAAAGGGGACCAGTGAACACAACGGTAACGAGCCGCAGTTTCCTCGGCCGGGCAACCTACACGGTCGCCCTCGATACTTCTTATCATCCCGACATGATAGAGGCCGCTTTTGATTCGTCTTCGAGAATCAACGTGTATGACGCAGATTTCCCCTCCTCCTATTCCGACGACCGGAAGCAGGTACGATTCTACATCGGCCGCTACCCGGACATTCCATTCCGGATGGCCTTCACCCTGCCGGAAGAGCTGGAAGGAACTCTGACGCTGCGGCTTGTCTATTCCAGTCCGCCGTATGCACTCGAAATAGAAAAGGGTGAATACGATATAGACTATACCCTCGAGAGCATCACCAGGATCGGCCTGCCCCTGGTCTCCGTGCAGGACCGGGAATCCGGCCCGGAATTGACACCGGAGTAAGCATAAAGTAGGATACACAGCTATGAAGAACTATCGAGCACTTATTCTGTTAGGTCTGTTCGCAGCCTCATTCGGTTTCGCAAACGCGCAGACTGCTTCCGTGGTGAATACTTCTCTCGGAAATGATTTAAAACGGGTATTCCCGGAACTTTCGGAGGGATACATCGATCTGAATGTCAACAACCGGCTCGACCGGCTCGAAGACATGGACGAACTGGTGGCTGAGACCCTCGTACAGGATGGCAAGCTGCAGGTCCAGGAAGTGCTCGATTTCATACTCGAGCAGTTCAGGTTCTTCCCCATCGAGAAGCTCCAGCAGATCCAGGAGATCCTGGATGACGCTGAAGGCGATATCGCCGAGATAATCGCGCTGACATACAAGAACCGCTTCGCCGACATAATCGAGCAGAAACGCGAGTTCGGCAGTGATGATCTCTATCTTACCCCTTCCGCACTGCGGCGGGCCCATGAAGAGATGTCCGGGTACATCGCCACGATGCTGCACGCCTTCCGCAAGGAGGAACGGCAGTTCGAGGAGTCTTTCTCCGAAGCGAGGGAGAGTCTCTTCTCCATGATCGAAGCGGGTTATCCCCTGCCTCCCATGGGTGCTGAAGACCGTGAACTTCTGGTCAGCGCCATGGTCCACACCATCCTCGGCAACGACCGGTCCAACCCGGCCCGGGTGAAAGCAGCCATCGGCACACTCGGCCGTCTGAAGGCCGAAAGTTCCCTGCCCTACCTTCAGGACCTGCTCGGCTCTTCTGCCTATCAGGCCGACAGCGCCAGGGCCCTCGGAGAGATCGGCAATACCCAGGCCCGGTCGATCCTGATGGAGAGCCTGAAAGCGTCTTCTGAAGGCGAATTCCAGTACGCGCTTATCCGGGCCCTCGGAAAAATCGGAGGGGATGAAAGCGCCGAATACATCCTCGGCATGCTGTCCGAAGAAGCCCGGGAGGGAGAAACGGACGACGACGGTCAGATTCAGGCACGGGACCCGGAGAAGGAGCGGACCATCCTGAAGTCACTGTCGGATATGGCGCAGCAGGGAAGCCAGAACAGGCAGATATATACCATTCTGTCCGAGTATCTCACCCATCCCGATCCCCGGCTTCGAATAATCGCCGTCGAGGGTATAACCGGTTTCGGCGCCCGTTCCGCCACGGGGAAGCTCCTCCCTCTGGTGAAGGACGAAAAAAACGAACAGGTAAAGATAAGCCTGGTGCGGAGTCTGAACAGCCTCAACGATCCGTCGACCATACCGGTGTTCATCGGTATGCTGCAGGATCCGGCGGCTTCCACCACCCTCAGGATCGAGCTCATACAGGCAATCGGTGCAAACACGAACGGACCCCGGGCCGTGCTCAACATCATGGAATTCCTCAGTTCGGAAGACGAGACTATCCGCGAAGCAACGCGGGAATCACTGCTGAAGCTCTACCGACTCGATCCGGCATCCGTAATCGGCGGACTGAGCCGGGGCTCTCTTCAGTCCCGGGACCCCCGCTTCCTGGAGGAGACCACCGGCATTATGGCCGAGCTCTCCGATCCCTCCTCGGTCAACACCCTCCTGCGGCTCCTCGAAATCCAGTATCCGCAGGTACGAAAGAACGTGACCTGGGCCTTCTACCGTATACGGCCGAAGGACAACGTTCGGGTGGCCGCCGAAATGCAGAAGATCGTATCGAGTGAAGCCGAACCTCTGGCGGTGCGGACGAACGCCGTACGGGCACTCGGGGCCATGGGTCTCAACTCCCCTCAGCTCGAGGTGCACAAAACCCTGCTGACTGCCCTGAAGCTCAAGTCGCCGGAGTACTCCATGCTCCGTTTCTTCTCGATTCAGGAGCTCGGGGAAATGGGGGAAACCGGCCCGGAGGTCATCGAGGGGCTGCTCAAGTCCGCTTCTCCTCAGGAGGAGGAGCACATCAGGCTGGCCGCCCTGCAGGCTCTGCGGAATCTGGGCGTGGCTGGACAGGACTACGCCGAGGCCGTCGCAGGCCTCGCCAAGCGCAGTAACGACACCCGAATTCAGCTGGAAGCGCTGCGGGTGCTCGGAGACATGGCTTCCCCACAGGCGGTCCTGGTGGCCGCACAGATCATCGA
>JBNGED010000014.1:0-14034 GCA_049975605.1 Sediminispirochaetaceae bacterium
AAGACCAACAGGCTGTGGCAGGAGCTGCTCGAACCGGTACGAAGGGAATTCCCGGATGTCGAGATCGTCACCGATCCGGAGGATGCGGAGAGCCGGATCTCGGAAGCCGACATCATTGTCGGGGGGAAGATAGAACGCCGGGTCTTTGAACAGGCTGTGAACCTCAAGCTGGTGGTGGTGCCTTTCACCGGGGTCAATCATCTGCCCTTCGATCTCTTCCGGGAGCGGGGAGTAAAGGTGGCCAACTCTCACGGCAACGCCTGGTACGTGGCCGAACGGACAGCCGGCATGATTCTGGCATTCTTCGGTCGGATCATCGATTTCCACAACGACCTGCGGAACTCCCGGTGGCACGGTTTCTGGGTAGGACAGGGTCTGGACGATTCCTGGGAATCGGTGGAGGGAAAGACCGCCGCCATTCTCGGAACGGGCGAGATCGGCCGGAATCTGGCCCTGCAGCTGAGGACCTTTCGCGTGAGGACCGTCGGGTACAAGCGCCGGCGGGTCAGCGCACCGCCGGAGGAGTTCGATCAGGTGGTCTACGATCTGGACGAGGCCGTCGATACGGCCGACATTGTCGTAGTGGCGCTCCCCTCCACACCGGAGACGCAGGGCCTCATCGGCCCGCGGGAAATCAAGCGGATGCAGGGGAAGTTCCTCGTGAACATCGGCCGGGGGGACATCGTCGATGAAAAGGCGCTGTACGAGGGACTGCGGGAGGGAATCCTGCGGGGCGCGGCGGTCGACTGCTGGTACTCCTATCCCCGGGGAGGGACCGAAGGGGCCCCCTCACGGTACGGGATCCACACCCTCGACAATATCATCCTCTCGCCCCATGTGGGGGGCTTCGTCCCCCAGGCGGTACGGCGCGGCATCGGTCAGGCCTGCGATAATATTGCCGCCTTTCTCAGGGACGGGGTTCCCAGGTTCAACGTGGACATCGAAGCCGGGTACTGAGGTATTCCACCGCCGGGCAGAATGTGCCGTCCGGCAGCCGTTTTTCAGCTTCAATAGACTAGAAAAATTATAAAAATCACTGCCGCGGGATGAAAAATTCAGTACTTTAAACTCAGCAGGAGAGTACTATGAATACGGACGACAAAAGAACCGAGACTGCAACCTTCGGGGGCGGATGTTTCTGGTGTATGGAGGCAGTTTTTTCCAGGCACGAGGGGGTGAAGTCTATAGTCTCCGGTTACGCCGGCGGATCTACGGATAAACCATCGTACGAAGATGTGTGTACCGGTACAACCGGTCATGCGGAAGTGATCCAGGTAACATACGATCCGGATATATTAGGTTACGAAGACCTGCTCGATATATTCTGGCGTTCTCATGATCCGACTACCCTGAACCGGCAGGGCGCCGACGTGGGTACCCAGTACCGTTCGATAATCCTCTATCACAATGAAGATCAGCGCACAGCCGCCGAGAGATCCAGGCAGGCCCTGGATGACTCCGGCGCTTACCGTGATGCAATCATTACCGATATCCAACCCCTCGACGCCTTCTATCCCGCCGAGGAGTATCATCAGGATTATTTTCAGAAGCATCCATACGCCGGTTACTGCACCTTCGTCATCAGACCGAAGCTGAAAAAATTGAATCTGCTGCATTAGACTCCTATACTTGTAGGTAATACCGCTAAAAACGGGAGTGCGTGTGCCGGAAGAGTCATTCGATCAGTTTTACCGAGAATTCCACTCACTATCTGAGAACGGCGATGTCTATGTCGAACCGGACAGGGCGGTCAACAGCCTCAGGAGACTGTCCGGAGCTGTAGCTGTCGCATATAACGAGGTCTCGGACGACCAAACACGGACCATTACCCGTGCGGTCTCCGGGGTCCCGGAAAGCCTTGAAAAAGCCGCGGGAATATTGAAATTCCCCCTGGTCGGCACTTCCTACGATCTTGACCCGCAGATAGCGAAGGCCTTCGAACAGGGAGGCCTGGTGGAGTTCGACTCCCTGGAGGCGGTATCGGGGTCGCAGATTCCGGGTTATATCTGCCGCATCATCCAGAAGGCCTTCGGTCTGGGGAAGGTCTTCGTGTACGGCATGAAGGATGGCGACCGTTTCATTGCGGATCTCGTTTTCCTCCTGAAAAAAGGCGCCGAACTGCGGGATCCCCGTCTGGTGGAGATCTACTGCGAGCACCTGCGGGTCCTGCTGCAGCGGCAGATAGCCCTGCAGATGTCGGTCCTCAATGTTTTTTCAAATAACTGGCAGGAAGGTTATACCGAGGGACCTATGCTGCAGGCCCTCTTTCAGGCGGCGGACAAGCTGCCTGACCTGATATACCAGCTGGACAATACAGGTACGATCGTCTTCATCAATCAGGCGATTCAGAGATATGGATATGTGAGGGAAGAGCTGCTCGGTACGAGTATCCTGGACATCGTCCATCCGGATGACCGCGAGGGCGCCTACTGGCATCTGCAGGAGCGGAGAAGGGGGGAACGCAGCACCCGGGATTTTGAAGTGAGGATCCTGACCGGCAGCAGACAGACCGCCTATCTCGAAGTCCATGAGCGTACGCTTGAATCTTCCCCGGTCCTGGCTATCCAGGCCGAAGGCCTCTACAGGGACGACGCGAGCCCGGACAGCTTCTACGGGACCATCGGTATCGGCCACGATATCACCAGGGAGAAGCTTCTGCATGACGAGCTGGACCACCAGGCGGAAATATTCCGGTCAATGGCCGAGCACGTGGGAGATGCCGTGTGGGTGGAAGAGATCGAACCTCACCGGGTAGTATACATCAATCCCGCCGCCGAACGCATGTACCGGACGATGCGGGAACAGGCCGAAGCCGATCCGAGCGCCTGGATCAAGGCCATCCATCCGGAGGACCACGGGAAGGTCCGGGATTTCGCGGCTACTCTGAGCAGCATCAGGGACGAGACAGCGGTCGAACACCGGCTGATCGAATCCGACGGCAGTGTGAAGTGGGTCTACTCCCGGATGTTTCCCATCAGGAAGGAAGACGGTGCGGTAAACCAGCTGGTCGGAATCGCGACCGACATCACCCGGCAGAAGGAAGCAACACAGGAACTCGAGCGGAAGATCGAAGTCGAAAAGGAATACATACGCGAGGTCCACCACCGGGTGAAGAACAACCTCATTATGATCGACAGTATGCTGAATCTCGAATTGAGCGCTCTGAGGGGAGACCGGCAGGCGGCAGCCGAAGTATTACAGAAGGTGAAGGGACGGATCGAGGCGGTCCGTCTGGTACACGAAATGCTCCAGAACGTCAGCCGGGAACGAATGGTGGAGATTACCGGATATATCCGTTCCCTTGCCGACAACCTGTGTGCAACCGCCGGCTGCCTGAATGGTAAGGTGGGAATGGAATACGATACGGGCGAACCGGTCTGGCTGCCCGTTCAGATCGTCATTCCGATCGGAATGATTCTCAATGAACTGCTCACCAACGCCTTCAAGTATGCCTTCCCGGAGAGTGCCGGCGGTACCATCTGGGTGAGTTTTTCCACACAGGAGCCCCTGTCCTACCGGATACAGGTGAAGGATAATGGCCGGCGGATGCCGGATGCGATCCAGGAGTCCGGGGAAGGACACATCGGGATGGACCTGGTACGCGCCCTGGCACGTCAGATCGACGGAACATATGAATATTCGCTTGAGGATGGGATCAAGATTTTTTCAATCAGTTTCAAGTCATATCCCGGGGCATAAAAAACGGGCCGCCCCTCAATGAGGGCGGCCCGTACAGTTTACTCGTTCAATACGAGAATCAGTCTCTCTTCTTCATGGCGATGGAGATGCACACTGCTGCGCCGCCCCATGTCACGAGAATTCCGAAAATCATGAAAATTATTGCTCCACCTGTCATATCGCTACCTCCTTACTCTTCATCCGCGGAAAGTTCGAGAAGAGAAGCATCGGCCCATTTGGACTTCGAGAAAACGAATCCAAGGATAAGTGCAGCCAGTGCTACGATCCAGCCGTATACAACCAGGTTGCCAACCGGATATCCGCCGTAGGGAGCGGTAAACTCGGTGTAGAAGTTCTGGATAACGGAGATACCGAGTACGATAGGTGTGATCACCTTGAGGGTGATTTCCCACCACTTGCCGACGTTGAAGTCGGAGATCGGTTCGAAGTGTTCCCTCAGGGTAGTGAGCTTCAGCATGTAGCTGATGATGATGACCTCGACGAGACCGGCAAGGGTAACGCCGAAGGCGTTGATGAATCGGTCGGCAATGTCGAGGATGTAGAGACCTGCTCCGGTAGCAAAGATCATGCTGATCGCGGCACCCACGATGGAGAAGATCACAACGGTCTTCTTCCGGGCGATGTTGAACTTCTCACTGAATGACGATACGACTACTTCGTTGATTGAGATGAACGAAGAGAGTCCGGCGAAGGTCAGACAGAGGAAGAAGAGCACACCGATGAGGGTCTTCATGGCGGGCAGCTGGTTGATCGCTTCCGGAATGGTCGCGAAAGCCAGGAATACGCCGCTCAAACGCGCGGGAAGTTCTCCGCCCGCCTGGTACTTCATGAAACCGACGATGCTGAATACCGCGATACCGGCGAGAACGCTGAAACCGCAGTTGAGCAGACCGGTCATGAAGGCGTTGTTGACGATATCCGACTTCTTGGGCAGGTAGCTCGAGTAGGTGATCATGATGGCGAAGGCGATACTCAGGGTAAAGAATATCTGGCCGTACGCTGCGACCCACACGCGGCCGCTCAGGATCTTGCTGAAGTCCGGATTGAACATCATGTTGATGCCGTCGCCTGCTCCGGGAAGAGTAATACCGCGGATCAGAACGATCAGCAGCATAATAATAAGCAGCGGCATGAAGATCTTATTGGCCTTCTCGATACCGTCCTTGACGCCCGCCAGCAGTACCACGAAGCTGATCAGCCATGCGATCAGGGTGGTGATGACGATCGGTCCTCTGAGTCCGCCGAGTATGAATGCCCCGTCGGTGAGACCGAGGTAGTTACCGGCGAAGAAACCGACCGTGTCGGAGCCCCACGCTTGCGTGAAGGAGTACCCGATGTAGCTGATTGCCCAGCCGATGATAACTACGTAGTAGACTGAGATGACGAAACTGACGAACACCTGCCACCAGCCGAGCCATTCCCACTTCTTGTTCAGTTTGGCAAAGGTGAGGGGAGCGCTTCCCTTCATCTTGTGCCCGATTGTGAATTCCAGTATTAGGATCGGGATACCCGCGGTAAACAGGGCAAAGAAATACGGAATCAGGAATGCCCCGCCTCCGTTATCAAATACCTGGTAAGGGAACCGCCAGATGTTTCCCAATCCAATAGCAGAACCGACAGCAGCTAGGATAAATCCTACTCTGCTTCCCCATTGTTCTCTTTTCATAAGCTATCCTCCTGTTCGCTAATATTTTTGCCATTGATTCGGTCTTGAGTCAACCTTTTTTTTCATTATTTACAAATTGGAGAAGATTGAAAACGATTCCGGCATACTCGTGCAGGGCACGGTAGCTGTTGCTAAGTGTTTGCATGCTCGGGAAAAAACTCCAGACACTGAGTTCGCGGCCGCCGTTTTTGTAATTTGCGGGGGCCGGAACGGGCTGAATGCCCGATTTTTCGAAGAGCCAGACGCTCCGGGGCAGGTGATAGGCCGACGTGACCAGAATGATCCGGCCGAACTTCGCCATCGCCGCGAGATTAAATGCGTTTTCAGCCGTCGTCCGGCTCTGTGTTTCGGTCAAAATGAGATCTGAGCGTACTCCCAGCTCGAGCAGTACGGCCTTCATGACCTCCGCCTCACTGGCGCCGTTCACGCCGTTGGTGTCCGCGCCGATGGCTCTGTCACCGCGGGCGGATCCTCCCGACACGGCTATCGGCAGCCCCGTGCTCCTGTGGATGAGATATCCGTGGACTAACCGGGAGAGGGTCTCATCCGACGGCTGCGGGACAGGCAATGTGTCCGGTACCTCTTCTTCGGCCGGGCCGGACTGAGGGGGCGTCATTGACGTCCCCGCCCCGAGGACTACGATCGCGTCGGCCTCCTCCCGGGAAAAGGAATCGGCGGTCCGGAAGGGATAGACCCGTTCAAGGGGATTGAGCAGCAGCCGTGAAACCGGTTCGATGGAAAGCGCATACAGAAACAGGACCATCAGCGCCAGAATCACCCGGGTGGTGGTCCGCTTCGTCCGGTAGCTGAGAACGAGAAGCACTAAGAAGAGGAGGATAAAAACACCGGGAGGGAGGAAAATATATGATAGGACTTTTCCAGTAGTATATATCATCTTTCTGTTTTAGTCCGCGTCTGCCCCCGTACTAAGAGCCTCTGATTCATTGAGGACCGTCGACACACAGTGTGACGTGCCGGACTGGGCGCGTCAAGCTGTATATCGGCGATTCGGCTCCGCTCCTTGAATCCGTCCCGATCCTCTTTACGGGTATGCAGACGCCTCCTGCAGAAGGGCCCTGGTCACTGCCCTGATGTTTTCCGTAACGCTGGGTTCGGTCCCGCCGAGGTGTATCCAGTGCCGCGAAATCAATGCCGCGACCTCGAGACCCTCATGTATGGCTCCCTCGACTACCGGGAGGAAGCGGTGTTCATCGGTACGATGGGAAAGGAGGGAATCCACGATGGACGGGGGCACCTTCCACAACCCGATGTCCACGTATTCACTGGTTCCCTTCCAGGCGCAGGTCACATGCGTACCGCCGGGATCGAGAGAGACCCGTTCGCCGTGCTCCCGGCCGCACACGTGCCGGGCCAGGGTGAGGACTGATTTTCCCCGATACTTCCTGATGCTCCGGAACAGGTCAGCGCTTATATACGTGTCGGCGAGCCACACGACCGCGGGCTCGGAGAAGGGATGTTCTTCGAATGCTCTGAGAACAGCGTGACCCGTACCGGCGGTCTCGCCCTGTTCGACATAGCGCACCGGTACTCCCCGGTACTCTTCGGTGAAGTATGAGCGTACCTGCTCGGCGAAGTGCCCCACAACTATCACGAACTTATCCCTGCTCTTGTCGAAGGTGCCGGAATTGAGCAGGTTCTCAACGGAGAACTGCAGAAATGGAACCCCTCCGATCGGATACATGCACTTCTGAAGGTAGCTGCCGAGTCGATTGAAGCGGGTCCCCTTGCCTGCTGCCAGGCAGATATACTGCATATGCACCTCGGTTTGACTGATGCTGCAAGTATACTGTGTGAATCGGGGGTTTGCAAAGGGAGAACGGCGTCTCCTGCCGGCGTCTCCTGCCGGGCTTACGGGTCAGCGATGGGGCTGGGCGCTGCGGTATTCGGCAAAGAGGTCCAGCAGGATCGGATCGAGCTTCAGCTCGTTCTCTACGAATTCCCGCCGCATCAGCTGCAGAGCATCGTTCGCCGAGAGGGGTTCCTTGTAGGTACGGTTCGGGTCGGTGAGAGCATCGAACACATCGACTATCTCGAGGACCTTGGCCGGGAAGAAGGCCAGGGTCTCGAAGTTCAGCACCGGCTTCAAGGTGTAGCTCATCACGTATCCCATACGGTGCTTGGGATGGTCTTTCAGGAAACGGTTGAGCTGGGCGCGGTAGAATCCGTAGCCGGAGGAGTGGCCGTAGTATTCGTGGTGGTAGCCGGTGATGAGGGAGACCTCCACCGGGTAGACGGTCTTGTTCACGATGGCGAGATAGCCCTGCTTGACATGGTCCACTATCTTTTCGCGGTTGTAGCCTTCGTTCCCTTCGTGGTAGTCGATATCTTTCGCCTTGCCGACGTCATGCAGGAGGAAGCCGGTGGCGAATCGGTGAATCTGCTGCGGTGATATGGCCTGCATGCCGGAATAGAAGACCCGTTCGAGAACGACGTCGTCCGAATGAAGGTTAGGAAGCAGACGGGTGTAATACGGCTTGTATTTTTTCTTGAATTCGATCCGGATCCGGTTCGGAAGACTGGAGTTGAGGATCTTCCTGTTGTAGTGGAGCAGGAATGAGACGCTGCGGACGTACGTCCTGGTCATGTGCTGAACGACGGTGCCGTTGGACTTGTTCACGATGGAATCGAAGAGCTCCCCATGGAAAATACTCTCATCGATGAGTGAAGTGGAGGACTTCACCAGCTCCTCGGTCCGGATCACCATCTCCTTGGACCGTTCCTTGGCCTCCTGGTTCCCCAGTTCGAGTGTGTCGTCGATGAGGGATTTGTTGATCAGGGAGGCATCCTGGGCGGAGTCGGTGAGGGCGGAGACGACCTGAACGGCGTCTTCCTCTTCCCTGGTGAGAAGTCCGTTCAGGCGGTCGGCGTGCTCGTTGAGGAGGTCGAGCCGGGTCCGGCTGTTCATCCCGAGTATCTGATCGTACCGTCCGCCGAAATTGGTCATGACTGTATCATCGGTTCCGCCGGAAGAATCCTGCTCCCCGTCTTCCGGTACATGATCGGGAACGGCGGTCGAATGGTCTCCAGAGCGTTCCCTCAACCGGGAAACGAGGCTGTTCACCCGGTGGGACTGCAGGTAGAACTCCCACGTCGAACCGGGGTTCTCCCAGAAGAAGTGATTGTTATCGTAGAGGGCGCGGAAGCTCAGCTGCTTCTTCTTGCCGTTGTCCGAGTGCACGCACAGGACCGTTTCCTCTTCGCGGCGGAGCAGATGGATGAGTTCAGGGTGTTTTTTTATCGCCTCTTCGACCAGTATATAATTCATGGCAAATTCACTGCCAATAATATACCCGAACAGGAGTTTTGAAAAGTCTCCATTTTGTCCATTGACCCATTTTTATTGGAATATATTTGATTTTTAGCAGAAATTGGATATTTTTCGGTTTACTGCCTGGCGGGATCAGGGCGGGATTATGGCGGGTCCCGGGCGGGATCAGGGTCGGGTCCATTATTGACTTTTCATCCCGTACATCCTAACCTCAGCGATAGGCAGTTCGATAAAGTGCGGAAAATTGTATGAAAGACCATAGAGACGACCGATACGATTCATCTTATATCAGGCAGACAGAACCTGAGGAAGTGCGCCGTGCCCGTGAATTCCTCGTTCGCAAGCTCGGCGGACCTTCTGCTGTTTACGGAAGATCCGGGCCTGCCGGCCGGAGATCCCATTCCATGGGAGCAGGGCATGTGGGCCGGGAGGCACGATGGGCATCCGGCGGAGACCATAACTACCGGTCCGCCGTCCCGGAGGCCGCTTCATACGATGATTTTCTCACCAAACTGAAGAAGCTGTTGGCCCGCAAGAGGGTCGCCTTCCGCAGTCAGCTCTCCGTATTCGTCGGAGTGAATGGATTCCTCTTCGTGCTGAATATAATGGGAAGCGGACCTTTTTTCCCCTGGTTCCTCTTTCCGGCCGGAGCAATGGGAATCGGCCTGCTTGCCAGCTATCACGCACTTCGGCACAACCGCAGGATCCTGCGGGAGGCCGAACAGCTTGGTCCGATGAGCGATACTGCCGCCGAGGAGTTCAGGGGCCTTAAAAAATTCGAACTCCGCAGCCGTGCGAAGCAGCTGAATCTCCTCAGTGTCGGGTCATACCTCGCGATGATCAACGTCATCACCAGTCCCTCCGTTCCCTGGGCCCTGGTTCCGGTGGGGATAATGAGCGCTCTCTACATGAGCGGCCGGGCTTCCTCGAGACTGAAGCTGCAGGAGAAGCGGGAACGGTTCGAACTGGCGCACCGCGGGGGCCTCTCTTCCGGTGCAGGGGGATACGAAGCTGAAGCCCAGGCGGCCGCGGATGCCATTATTTCCAGGCTCGAGAAGCTGGCGGATGTGCAGCAGCTTCCGGAGGAATCGGAGCAAATCCTCAATACCTACCTCGAACAGGTAAAAATTCTCTCCGCTCAGGCCCGGGAGATTGATCTCATCTTAGGGGAGATACCCAGGGATGAACTGGCTGCCGACCGGGAAAAGCTGGAGGAAAAGATCGGGGGCACGCTCTCCGAGCAGCTTCGGAAGGAGTATCGGCAATCTCTTGAAGAGATCGATCAGCACGAGCAGGCTTACAGTGAGCTGGAGGAGCAGAGGGAGGTCATCGGCCTGCGCATACGCTCCGCTATCAACAATCTGAAGAAGCTTCGTCTCGATGTGGCGCGGATAAACAGCATTGCCCAGATCGGCTCATTGACCAACTTCGGAGAGATAAAGCGGCAGTCGCAGGAGTTGTCCGATTACATTCATGATCTCGCCGAAGGGTATCGTGAAGCTGAAGAGGCAATGGGTTCTGGAAAGGGAGGTCAAGATGAATAGGTTCGGCAAAGCCGGGAAGCTCCTGGCATACACGGTCGGCGCGGTAACAGGTCTGGGGGGAGTCAGTAACTCCGGCGGGGCGGGCACGGGCCGTCCTGGAGAAGAGGGAGACGGCAATACCGGCGCCCGCAGGTCCGCGGCAAAATCCGAGCACCCCCTCTCAGGGATTAACCTGAACAGCGTAAGCGGCCTGCCATGGCTTCAGCCGGTCATCGGTCTTCTATCCGAAATTGCGGAGGGGCGATATCTATACAGCTCTTCCGGAGCGTCCGCAGGTTCCGGCAAGCTGGAGGAGTTCGTTCACCGCGGCGTCGGGACTTTTCTCCAGTATTATTCTCGTCCCGAACAGGCCGAAAAGGTCGATGCGGTGCTGGAGCTGTTCGACAGCGGTGTTGAACCCGAACTCCTGGCGGAAGCAATCTCCAAGGTCTGGATGCCTGAACTGGAGATGGACGACAAGTCGATCCTCGACCGTTGGCGGCTTTCAGACCTGAAGGCGAACCGCGAACCTGTGAAGCCCGAGCAGGTCCTTCTCCAGTTGAACGCCCTCTATACGGTCCCGGAAAAAGGGGCGGAAGGGCGAATCTCACGGCTGCCGGAGAGATTGCAGCAACAGGCTCGGGAGGTACAAAGAGACCCGGGGAAAAAGATGGCGGATTACGATCATCCGGTCCATCTGTATGAGGAAGACGGGCAGCATGAACTGATAGGCTGTCTCCGGGAGCTGGATGAGGAGATCGGCTTTGAAAAGGAGCAGGGCGTATTGCCGAAGGACCACGCAGTTCCCGTGCTGCTGTCCGTATCGGTCACCCACGAGGGAATCGATCAGGCTGCGGGAGACTGGATCGAATGGCTTCTGGAGAGCAAGCACTATCACCACCTGCATGTATTTGTACTGACAGAGACGATGGTACGGCATATCAAGGACGCCCTTGACGGCACCTTTCCCGCCTATTCGGTATTCGGCAAATACGGTCGCCATTTCAATGCGCTCAAGTATTCCCAGCTTCTCTTCGAGAAGAGCCACGGAATCCGCGCGGGATTCAAACTGGACACAGACGAGGGGATCAGGTCGCGGGACCTCTATGCGGCCCGTGGAAAGACCTGGTTCCAGATACTCTGTCATCCGTACTGGGGCGGAACGGCGGTGGACTGGAAGGGAAGGTCCGTCCTTCTGGCGGTAAACGAGGGTGAATACATCAACAGCAGCGATATCGACAAGCACGGTTATTCCGGCTCTCTGAGGACCCCCGATGTGGCCATACCCAACAGCTGGTCCGGACCGAACATGTTTTTCCAGAAGGGCTTCGCCCACGGACGAACTACCGGACTCTACAACACCTTCAACAACGTTGAGGATGGGATCAGCCACACGGTCGTCAAAGGCGGCGGCTACGGTATTACCAATCAGGGACTGCGGAATGCGGCGCCCTTCACATTCTCGTGGGTGGGAAGAGCGGAGGACCAGCAGTTCTACTTCTCCGGGCTGCCCGAGGGTATTCGGGGCATCTTTCATCCCGATCTTCGGATCGCCCATTACAAGGCGTCGGTCAGGGGAGCGGAGGAAAAAACCGCCGCCACCCGCTTCATCGGCGACATGTACCGGCTGATCATCTTTCAGCGGCTGGCGGAGCTGATGGATGTAAAAAGCGATATCGATCCAATGCCGGGAGTCTTCGCAGGCGAACTGGCTCAGGCCCAGGCTGCCTTCGCGACGCTGCTCAAGTCCGTTGAATTCGCTTCCAGGGGCGAAGAAGAGACCGGCAGGTACGTCGTGGAGGAGGGTGTCCAAGAACTGGTCGATCTCGAACACCGTATCGACCGGGGCGAAGTGGAACGGGAACTTCACCGGGAGAGACAAATGTGGCGCGATTTTATTGAAGCGGCCGATTCGGCGGATCCGGTTACACTGAAAAAAATCTGGGACGGCTCGAATCCCATGTAAATAGGCCGCCGGGGTACCTTCCAGCGGAGATAGAATAAGATAAGAGGAATTCCATGTCAGTTCGCAATGCCTGTCAACTTATTACCTACCCCGACAGTCTCGGGGGTACTCTCGAAACACTCTCCTGCAGCCTCGACCATTTTTTCAGTGAGGTCATCCACGGAGTGCATATACTCCCCTTCTTCCCTTCCAGCGGGGACCGCGGTTTTGCTCCTCTGACCTACGATGAAGTCGACCCGGTATTCGGCAGCTGGAAGGATATCGAGCGGATCGCCGCAGGCTATGATCTGATGGTTGATATGATGGTGAATCACATTTCCAGGCGTTCGGAGTTTTTCCGGGACTTCGTTGCCAGGAAGGATGCTTCGCCATGGGCCGACCTCTTTATACGGTACCGGGATTTCTGGCCCGGCGGCGAGCCGACACAGGAGGACCTCGACCGGATCTATACCCGCAAGCCCCGTCCGCCTTACGTCGAGGTGGAGTTCGGCGACGGAAGCCTCGAGAAGGTGTGGTGCACCTTCGACTACGAGCAGATCGATCTCAATCTGCGGAGCGGGACGACCAGAGAGTTCGTCCGCTCTTTCCTGCGGTCACTCTGCGGCCACGGCGCGAAGATGGTCCGCCTCGACGCCTTCGCCTATACGACGAAGAAGCGCGGGACTTCGTGCTTCTTCGTGGAACCCGACGTATGGGAGAACCTCAAACTGGCTGCCGACAGTATAGCGGAGAGCGGCGCGCTTCTCCTCCCCGAGGTTCACGAACACTACACGATCCAGTGCAAGATTGCCGAGCACGGCTACCATGTGTACGACTTCGCCCTGCCGATGCTTGTGCTGCAGGGGCTCTACGATGGAGAAGCGGGCAACCTGAAGAACTGGCTCTCCATCTGCCCCCGCAATCAGTTCACCACGCTGGACACCCACGACGGGATCGGAGTCGTGGATGTGAAGGACCTGATGTCGGATGAAGAACTGGAGCGGACCAAGGAGAATGTCTACCGCAAAGGCGCCAACGTGAAGCGCATCTACAACACCTCCAAGTACCAGAACCTCGACGTGTACCAGATAAACTGCACCTACTACTCCGCCCTCGGAGAAGATGACGATGTCTACCTGCTGGCCAGGGCGATACAGTTCTTCGCTCCGGGGATTCCCCAGGTCTATTATGTAGGTCTGCTTGCCGGCAGGAACGACATCGAGCTGGTGGAGCAGACGAAGCTCGGACGCAACATCAACCGCCACAACTACACGGTGGAAGAGATCGAGGCGGAGGTCCGGCGGCCGGTAGTTCGGAGATTGTTCGCGCTGATGCGGATGCGTAACAGCTGCCGCGCCTTCGACGGCGGCTATGAGCTCCTGCCTTCAGAGGGGAATGTACTGCATATAAAATGGCGGTCCGGAGAGCATAGCGCGGAACTCCGGGCCGATCTCCGTGCTAAAACTCACACAATCAGCTGGAGCGATCCGGAGGACCCGGCTCTCATTCATCGCCGGTCCTTTTAATTCCCTGGAACGCTCCTGGCTGCAAGGATGTTGATCCCCGTACCTTTATAGTTCTCTATCAGTACGTCGCCTGCCTTTACGGGAGTATCGATGGAAAGAGCGTAAATGTCTCCGAGGAGGGACTGGATGTGTTCGTAGGGCAGGGCCTTGTCCGTCCTGACCGGCAGGCGCGGATGGGCGGGATCCCGGAGACGGCAGGTAGCGGTCACAACCCTCTTCGGGGCAAGGATCTCCTCCCGTCCGTAGATCTCGCCGCGCTGGCAGCGGTTGCCTTCCACGGTAACCTCTTCGTCTTTAACGGTAACCGTGAGGCGGCAGCCCATCGGGCACACTATGCATACCATCTCTCTGGTTTTGTCTTCAGCCTTCATCTTTCAGTGCAACCT
>JBNGED010000015.1:0-13765 GCA_049975605.1 Sediminispirochaetaceae bacterium
ACAAGTACCTTCACACCAAGTACGTTGCCCGGCCGATTTATCAGATATAAGTTATAAGTATACCTATCAGCCGCCTTCCTTTTTGGAGGGCGGTTTTTTTTTCGTATTACCACAAACGTACTACCACAAAGATTTGGGGTAACTCTCCGACAGCGAGCGATTGCCTGAAGAGCAGCAGTTGATCGCCGCCCTTTCCAGACTTTGAGCCTGAGACTGTACGACCACCCATAAGCTTTGTGGTACTAAGGGGAATTCACCTTCTTTTCACACTTCATATGTAGAAATATCCCCGGCGAAAAGTTACATTTGAAGTGTACTGACAGTCACATGAGGCCGCTGGAGGAAAGAATGAAAAACGACAATCGCATCAAAACGTTCGTCATCGACACCAATGTTTTTATCCATAGACCGGATGCAATTCTCTCGTTCAAGGACAACGAGGTGGTAGTTCCGCTGTGGGTGCTGGAAGAGCTCGATAATCTGAAGACCTACAGCGATGAGCGGGGCAGAAACGCCCGTCATGCAATCCGTTTCCTGGATGGACTGGCCAAGCAGGGCGACATTCACCAGGGGGTTAAAATGGAGAACGGATCGATACTCAAAGTGCTGCTCGATTACGATCACGATATGCATGTCGATCTCATCACCGATAAACCGGACAACAAGATACTGCTGACCGCGCTCACCCTCCAGAAGAGGGGCCGCAGGGTCTTCTTTGTGTCGAAAGATATCAATGCCAGAGTGAAGGCGACCGCGCTTGGATTGAAGGCCGTGGATTATGAGAAACAGAAGGTAAACATCAAGGAGCTCTACAGGGGCTACCGCAGCATGGATATATCGGCCGAGACATACCAGCAGCTTCAGGACCAGGAGAGCGTCAAATGGAATGAGGAGCTGCATCCCAACGAATTCGTAGTGATGAATGACACGGTACACACCGAAGCGGCCCTCGCGCGGTACAATCCGGAGAGCGGCAGACTGGACGCAGTCTATCCGCTGCCGAACAGCGTCAGCGGCATACGGCCACTCAACATGCAGCAGCGGATGGCCTTCGATCTTCTCCTCGACGACTCGGTCTCCCTCGTGACCCTGATGGGGAAGGCAGGTACCGGCAAGACCCTCCTCGCGCTTGCCGCCGGACTGAAAAAGGTGACTGACGACGGCGCCTACAACCGGATGCTGGTTTCCCGGCCGGTCATCCCGCTGGGCAAGGATATCGGGTATCTGCCGGGCGCCAAGGAGGAGAAGCTGTCCCACTGGATGCAGCCGCTGTTCGACAACCTGGAATATATCCTCTCGGTACACAAGCGGCCGAATCTGAAGTCCATCGACTCGATCATCAACAACAGCATGGTGGAGATCGAAGCCATCACCTACATCAGGGGAAGGTCTCTACCGAATATGTTTATTATTATCGACGAAGCCCAGAACCTCTCACCTCATGAGATCAAGACGATTGTGAGCCGTGCCGGGGAAAAAACGAAGGTCGTCCTTACCGGCGATCCGTACCAGATCGACAGTCCCTACCTGGACAGCAATTCGAACGGCCTCAGCTATCTCGTGGAAGCCTTCAAGGGGCAGCGGATATACGGACATGTAGTGCTGGAGCATTCGGAGCGCAGTATGCTCGCCGAATTGGCCGCGGAATTGCTGTAGAATATATTAATCGGCGGCGTACCGGGACCGAGTCCGATCGGGTAAAGTCTGGCAGACCGCCGGCTTTTCTGGTATCATGACGGCATGTCCCTGTACGAAGCGATATTCTTCTCCCTTCGCGATGACATAGAAGCCGGTGTGTTCCCGCCCGGAAGCCGCCTTCCATCGATCCGCGAAACGGCTGAGCGATTCAACTGCAACAAAATAACGGTCAAGAAGGCGTTCGACCGTCTCAAAGCCGAAGGGCTTATCGAGAACCAGGTGGGCCGGGGTTCCTTCGTCTCGTATCCGCGTCACTCGGCTTCACAGCAGTATGGTGTCTATCCTTTTTATTCCGCCTACATCAACGGTGATTTTTTTCCCGTCGAAGAAGCCGGAAGGCTCTTCACGGATATGTTCCGCGAAGAGCAGAGTATCTTCGACGCCGGGCCTATGGGAGGTGATCCGGACCTCATTCAGCTTCTGGCGGAGCGATACGGAGTGGACCCGGAGGCTACTATCATAATCTCAGGGGCGCAGCAGGGCTTGAACCTATGCAGCACCCTGTATGATCTGGACATATCGCGGCACATTGTGTTCGAGGACCCGACCTATTCCGGAGCGATCTCGGTCTTCAGGCCGAAGCATTTCGTCCCGCTGCTGGAGGACGGTCCGGACCTGAACATCCTGAAGCAGCTGGTGCGTGAGAAGGTCCGTTTTTTCTATGCGATCCCGCAGGTACACAATCCTACCGGTCTCAGCTACTCGGAAGAGAAGATGCAGGCAGTCGCGGAGTACGCGGAGAAGCACAATTTTTTCATTATCGAGGATGATTATCTGTCCGAGTTCACCGACCAACGGATCCCGAGGTTCGTGGACCGCATACCACACAAAACAATATACATAAAGTCATTATCCAAGCTGACCGCTCCGGGGATACGGCTTGGATTCATGACGGTACCGCCGAGGTTCTACCGTGACTTCATCTATGGAAAATATTCGGCCGATATCGGGACGCCCCTCCTGATGCAGCGTTTTCTCACGCGCTTTATCGCTTCCGGAATGATGGATAATCATCTCGAGAAGTGCCGCCGGAAGCTTGCTGAACGCAGGATGCTCGCAGATGAGGTGCTCGGCAGGTACGCTTTCCTGCGTTTCGATCCGCGTCAGGCCGGCTACAACCTCTGGGTGCAGTCGGAGCTCCCTCTTTCGGTGCCCAATCCCCCCTGGGCGATGGGAGAGAATTTTTCCTTCTCTTCGAAATGGAAAAATTCGTTCCGACTCTCACTGCTCAGCCTGAACGACGGTGATTTTCGGGATGGAGTAAAGTACCTGGAATCTCTCTTTCAGGTACTCGAACAGTCCCGCTCCAGGCCGGTGCTTTAAGGAAGAAGAATTATGAAAGTACGCGTGCTTGGTTCCGGAACATCGAATGGAGTACCCGTGGTCGGCTGTACCTGCCGGGTGTGCAGTTCTGCGGACCCCCTCAACAGCAGAACGAGGGCATCGGTCCTGGTCGCTGAGGGCGATACGAATATCCTCATTGACACAGCTACCGAGTTCCGTCTTCAGGCACGCCGGGCCGGAATACAGAGTCTCAGTGCGGTTTTTTTCACCCATGCCCATGCGGACCACATTCACGGGCTGGATGACATCAGGCCTCTGACCTACAAGAGGCCTCTTCCGCTCTATGCCGCTCCATCGACAATGGAAGAGATACGCGACCGTTTCAAGTATATCTTCAGGGCCCAGCAAATCGGAGGCGGGGTCCCGAGGGTCGATCTGCGGGTGCTCAATTGCGGGCTCGTCCGCTGCGGCGGTCTCGAGGTACGCCCGGTTCCGCTCCTGCACGGAATGATGCCGATAAACGGGTACCGGATCGGCGGTTTTGCCTATCTGACCGACTGCAGCAGTATTCCCGCCCGCAGCTACCAGCTCCTGGAAGGAATAGATCTGCTGATTATCGACGCCCTTCGCTACCGGAGCCATCCCACCCACTTCAATGTAGACCAGGCTTTGAGAGAGATCGAGCGGATCAGCCCGAAGCGGGCTTTTCTGACCCATATGTGTCATGATCTGGAGTACCACGAGTTATCCGCCGTTCTACCGGACGGTGTGGCGCCTGCGTACGATGGTCTCGAGGTCGAAGTCCCCCTGTATAAATGACATATGCAAATGACATCTGCAAAGTGCTTGATTGCGTCAGTGTGAACGCATATACTGGTTCTATGGAATCGGCGGACGCCTTTGTAGTGATGGTGGAGGACTCTTTTGACAGGATAGAAGAGGTGGTCCACGACTACGCTATGCGGCGCATCCGGCAGATGGAGAAGCAGCTGGAAGCCCTCGATCAGGATTTGACTGATTTTATCGAATCAGCCCGGGAGGAGGATGCTTCCCACGACTCCGGTTCACGAATGTAAAGAGTTTTTATTGAACTTCATTCAATTTTTTGCCGAAATAGATAGAAGTATGAGACGTATTTTCACTCTCCTTGTTGTCCTATGTATTGTGGTTCCCCTGTCAGCGGAAGTAGCCTTCAGCGGGCTGCATCTGAATGACGATGACCAGCTTCTCTACACGGCCGAAGCGGAAAATCCTTCCCGCGGCGCCTTCAAGACGCTGTTTGCTGCGGATCTTGCCTCCAATCAGTTGAGGCAGCTTACCTTTTTCCCAGAGAAGATGATGTATCTTCAACAGTCCGGTCAGCTGCAGATTCAGAACAGGTTCGGGATTTTCCGGATCAACTCCGCATTTCAGCATCCTGTGCCCGTGAAGGAATTCCCCTCCTATATCAATGGGGCGGAGATCGGAAGCGGGAAGATCCAGCAGGTGGGCAGTTCTCCGGACGGACGCTACGTTCTGTACCTCGAACCGGTCAGCGCGGCCTATGCCGACCTGATGCTGCTGAACGTGTCGGAGGAGGAGGTGAAAAAAATCACCGGCGGGATCACCCTGTCCTTCAACACCGCCAGAGTGACGTGGTCTCCCGATTCGAATTACTTCGTCTATGCGAAGGGCCCGTATCTCTACTATTTTTCCCTGGACCAGCTGCGACGCAGCGAGGTCATCAACGAAGAACTGCGGCTCCTGGGCAAGGGGTCCCTGCGGAACGTGCGGTGGAGCCGACAGAACCAGCTCTACTACATCGCCGAATCGGTCCTGTTCCGGATCCACAGCGCGGAATTCTTCACCCGCTCCTTCTACAGTGACTTGCTCGATGCGGGTCAGGTAATCGGGAAGATTCCGTTCAGGTTCGACTCGAACTTCGACAGCTTCTACATTTCACCCGACGGTGAGAAGATGCTGTTCAACAAGGGGGGGCGTAATCTCATCCTCTACTTCCTCAAGAGCGACGACTACACGAGTACGGGGGTCACTGTCTCGCTGCCCTACCTCTATCTGCCCCGGAACACGCGGATCAGGCAGCTGCTCTGGTCCGATGATGACGTTGTGACGGTTCTCACCGGCAGCATCCGGGGCGGACAGAGCAACAGTACGATCTTCCGGCTGAATATCTATGACTCCGGCGGCCGGCTGAACACGCCTCTGGTCTTCAATCAGATGACTGATCAGGATGTCTCCGACATCGTTCTCTCTCCGGACAAGGAGCTGGCGGCGCTGCTCGAACCGGGCAGGGTGGTCATCAGGGACTATGCCGACTGGACCGTGAGGAAGAGTTACGAGCATCCCGAACCGCTGCAGATGGTGTGGACCGCCGACGACGAGATGGTGGTGGCCGGGCTTCATCTGATCGAGCGCTACCGGATCAACGAGACGAATCCGCAGCTGGTCTCTCTCAGCCAGGCGGACAGCTACGGGTACGGCCCGGACGGCCGGATCTATGCCCTGGTAGACGGCAAACAGTACCGCTATGAAGGTACGAACGGCTGGAAGGCGGAATCGGGCGCTCGGGTGGAACTCTCGCCGTTACAGATTGCCACGGACAATTACCGGGTGTATCTCCGGGAGAATCCTGCCGGCAGCAGTTACCGCAACATGGTGATGGTCCGCAGGATGAAGGAGTACCGAACGACGCCTTTGACCGAGCAGACCGGCCACTCGTACGAAGCTTTTCCGAAGGAGGAAGAGCAGGTCGACTTCGTGAATTTTACCCATGGGAGCCGCGTACGGCGCCGGGAAGTATCTCTCGTCTTCAACGCGATCGATTCCGTGGAAGGGCTGACGGAGATCCTCACCACCCTGCAAGAATACGGATTGAGGGCCACCTTTTTCATCAACGGTGAGTTCATACGGCGCAATCCCGAGGCGGTGCAGGAACTGGCCAGTTCGGGACACGAGATCGGGTCGCTGTTCTACACCTACTTCAATATGACCGATGCCCGCTACCGGATCAGTACGGAATTCATCAAGCAGGGGCTGGCCAGGAACGAGGACGAATACTTCAATCTCACTGCCGAAGAGGGGGGCCGCGGCAGCGAGCTTGCGCTCCTCTGGCATGCGCCCTATTATTTCGTCAACAGCGACATTATTGCCGCTTCCCGGGAGATGAATTATACTTATATAGGGTACGATGTAGACCCCCTCGACTGGGTTCCGAAGACGGAAAGCCGGGAAAGCATGTATAAATCGGCGCCGGAACTGGTTGAAAGGGTCCTGGAGAAGAAAAGACCGGGTTCCATCATTCCCGTTCGAATTGGTACTAGTAACGGAACGAGGGATGATTACCTGTTTCAGCATCTTGATCTGCTTATAAACGGTTTGATCGACAGGGGATACAGTATTGCGCCGGTGTCGACGCTGATCGAGCATGCCCGCTGACGATTTAAATAAAAAGAAACTGACTGTCGTGAGACTTTATGATAGTCTGTTTTTTAACAAGGAAAGGCTTAAGTGTAATGATATACAGGTCGAAAATTTTGAAAAGAAGCTATGTTACCGGGAGGGGAGGAAAGCGTGAGCATGCAGAATAAACTGAATGCATACCGGGAAACCCACATAAAAACCGCCAGTCAGGGCCAGATAATCATAATGTTGTATGACGAAGCCATCCGTCAGCTGGACAAGGCAGTCGAACTGCTTAAGGAAGGGAGCAAGCGGTACGACCAGGTCAACAGCGCCGTGATTCGTGCTCAGGATATGGTCACGGAGCTCATGGTATCCCTCGATTTCGATAAAGGCGGGGATATCGCCCAGGGGCTTTTCAGTCTCTACATGTTTTTCAATCAGCACATGATGGAAGCCAATCTTAAGAAGAACGCTCAGATGCTCAGCACCGTGCGCGGTCATCTCAACGAGCTGCGCGGGGCCTGGAACCAGATCGTCAACAAGCCGGGCAGCGGTCGTCAGAGTTCCGGGGGTATCAACGTCGCCGGTTGACGAACGTGTCGAATAAGACCGATTCACAATCAATAGACCAGCAGCTTCTCACCTATATCCGTGAACGTGAAGCTACAATCCATACATATATCGAATTGATGGAACTGGTTTCCAATGATATTGAAAAAAAGGACACCGAGGCCATCGAATCGCACTCACGGATCGAGGAAGGGCTCGTGAGCCGTCTGGAGAGCCTTCAGAGGACGATCATAGCGCTGCGCAAGGAGCGGAATTCCCGGAAGATTGAAGGAAGCGAGGCTGATGCCGAAGAGAGGTTCCGCAGCCTCTGCCGGACTGCCCTTCAGAAGAACAGCGGGAATCGGGAGAAGATGCGCCTGGAAATGGGAACTATTAAAAATGAAATGACCCGGCTGCGGAGGCTGAAGGCCCGTACCGGCACGTACAAGCCCCAGCCCCGGTCACGGTACGTAGATATAGAAGGATGAAAAAAGACGCGCTCTATCTGCTGGACGGGTACAGTCTCATCTACCGGTCCTATTTTGCATTTATCAACCGGCCTCTCCTGAATCCCCAGGGGCAGAATGTTTCCGCCTACTTCGGTTTTTTCCGGAGTCTGCTGAATCTCTTCGACGCCTACAATCCCGGCTACTTCGCCGTGGTCATGGACTCACGGGTCCCAACCTTCAGACACGAAATGTATCCGGACTACAAGGCCACCAGGGACAAGGCCCCGGAAGATCTCCACGCTCAGGTCCCGATGATCGAGGAGACCCTCGAGGCGATGAACATCAGGACGGTGCAGCAGGACCGGTACGAAGCGGACGACATCATCGCCACGCTGGCCCGCCGGTGCTCCCGGGACGGACGGCCCTGTTATATCGTGTCCGGGGACAAGGATCTCCTGCAGCTCCTCGACGCAAACGTGCAGATGCTGCGGCCCGACAAAGGATCCTATCGCCGGATCGGCCTCCGGGAGGTCCAGGAGGAACTGGGAATCAAGGCGGATCAGGTAATCGATTATCTCTCACTGATCGGGGACAGCGCTGATAACATTCCGGGGGTCAGGGGGATCGGACCGAAGACCGCCTCCAAGCTGCTGAAGAAGTACGGCAGCCTGGACGGGATTTACGAACATCTTGATGAGTGCAGTTCCGGCGAGCAGTCGAAGCTGAAGGATGGTCGCGATTCGGCCTACATGAGCAGAGATCTGGTGGTGCTGCATACCGTGGAGCAGACATCGTGCGAAATGGATGAGTATTCACTCGAAGCCCTCGACCGGGAAGCCGCAATCCCACTCTTCCTGAGGGAAGGGGCGAAGGGGCTTGCCGAACAGGCCAAGGGGAGCGGACTGGACGAGAGACAGATGCAGGAGCTCCTGGAGAGCAAGAGCGGCCAAACCGGCGACGAACAACGGTCCGGCGACGTAGAAGCGAAGGGCCGTTCCGATGCATCCGCCCCCGCGGCGCATCCAGGAAACGGCAAGGGCAGCTATACCACCGTCACGAGCATCGACGAACTGGACCGATGGATTGCACGAGTCGAGAAATCCGGCTGGTTCGCCTTCGACTGCGAGACCACCAGTCTCGACGAGATGAAGGCACGGCCGGTGGGCTTCAGTATATCGGTCGTTTCCGGAGAGGCCTGCTACATACCCATCGAGGCGGGCGGTCAGATCCGGCTGCCGGAAGACGAGGTACGGCCCCGCCTGAAGAAAATCCTCACCAATCCGGATCTGAAGCTCATCGGACACAATTTCAAATACGACTACAAAGTGCTGGCCTGCTGGGGGATACGGACCGCCAATCTCGTGTTCGACACCATGATCGCCGCCTGGCTGCTGGACAGCACCGCTTCGACATACGGAATGGACGGTCTTGCTGAGACCTGTCTCGGCTATCGGACAGTCCACTACGACGAAGTGGTACCGAAGGGCGAGCTCTTCACGGCCGTGGACCTCCATGCCGCTACCGAGTATGCCGCCGAAGATGCTGATATTACCTTCCGGCTGTTTGAATATTTTAAGGACCGGATCGAATCGGAAGGACTGTCAGAGCTGTTCTATCAGACTGAAATGCCCCTCGTACGGGTCCTTGCGGAGATGGAGCTGCGAGGGATCAGGCTCCTGAGCGAACGTCTGGACAGCTATTCCGAAGAGCTGGACAGGGAGCTCGCGCAGATCGAGCGCTCCATCTACGATGAGGTAGGATACGAGTTCAACATCAGCTCAACAAAACAGCTGCAGGAGGTCCTCTTCGTCGAGCGGAAGCTGAAGCCCGTCAAGAAGACCAAGACCGGCTACTCCACCGACATCAATGTACTCGAGCAGCTCTCCGAAGAGGACATCGTTCCGCAGATGGTGGTGAAGCACCGGGGCCTGTCCAAACTGAAGTCAACCTATGTAGACACGCTGCCGAAGCTGGTGAATGCGGATACCGGCCGGATCCACACCCGGTTCCTGCAGACCGGCACCGCTACCGGCAGACTGTCGAGCAGGGACCCCAATCTGCAGAATATTCCCATCAGGGATGAAGCCGGCCGCAGGATCCGCAAGGCATTCGTACCCCGTGAGGACTGGACCCTCATCAGCGCAGATTACAGCCAGATCGAACTGGTGGTGCTTGCCCACCTCTCCGGGGACCCGGTGCTGTCGGAGACCTTCCGGAAGGGCGGGGACGTACACAGCCGCACTGCAGCGCTAATCTTCGAGACAGCACCTGATCAGGTCAGCTCCGAACAGCGCCGGATCGCCAAGACCATCAACTTCGGCGTGATGTACGGAATGTCCGGATTCCGGCTATCCAACGAACTCAAAATCCCCCGCGCGAAGGCGGACCAGTTCATCGGGGCCTACTTCCAGCGCTATGCAGGTATCAGCAGATTTATCGAGAAGACCATCGCGGAAACGGAGAAGAAGGGATATGTAACGACGATGCTCGGACATCGCCGGAACATTCCGGGCATCACCAGCCGGAACCGCATGGAAAAGAGCGGGGCCGAGAGGATAGCGGTCAATACTCCCATCCAGGGTACCGCCGCCGATATCGTCAAGCTCGCCATGCTGAAGCTCGACTCCCTCATCAACGCGAAGGACCTTCCCCTCAGGATGCTGCTGCAGATCCACGACGAGCTGATCTTCGAAGCCCCTGCCGACAGAGCGGAGGAGCTCTCGAAGTTCATCACAGAGACAATGGAATCCGCCGTAGAGCTCTCGGTTCCGCTCAAGGTGAGCGTTGAGAACGGGCAGAGCTGGGGGGAACTGCACTGATCCATGGCCGGAACAATAATCGGAATCACCGGAAAGTGCTGCACGGGAAAAAACGAAGCAGCCGAATATCTTCACCGCATTGGATGGCACGTCATCGACGTGGACAGGACCGGACATCAGGCATTGGCACTCGAGAAGCCGCGCATCGTCGAACGGTTCGGGCGAGAGATCATCGCTCCGGACGGTTCGGTTGACCGGCGGGCTCTGGGCAGTATTGTTTTCCACAGTCAGAAGGAGCTTCGGGCTCTGGAATCCATAGTCCATCCGCGGATGCGTGAGATGGTCGAAGGCGAAGCGGAGGAATCCCGTCGGAACGGCCGGAATGTCTGCATCAATGCCGCACTGCTGTTTCCCATGCATCTGCACACGATCTGTGATCACATCCTGCGGGTCAGGGCGCCGCTGTGCGTGCGTATCAGCAGGGCCCGGCGGAGGGACGGTTTGAAGCTGGATCAGATAGTGCGCCGATTTACCGCTCAGAGAAGACTCTTTTCTAAAAAGTTGACCAGGAATGTCGATATGTATAATGTATGGAACTCCGCGGACCGTGAAACACTGTATTCCGGGATCAGGGAGTTCCTGAAATCGATTGAACGGCAAGGTTGAAGATGGAACAGAAAAAGCTTCTATGGATAATATTCTCAATGACCCTGTTTCTGCTGGTAGTGGTGGGAATTGGGATTATCTGGCTCTATCCGGGGCCGCAGCAGCCTCTGACGGCGGAAACACCTGCCTCCAGCCGTGAAGCCGGAGCGGAGTTCGATCCCGTGGAGTGGGTCCGCTCCGAGCAGGAAGCCCCCGGACTGGAGGAGGTCTCTCCGGAGGACGGAGATGAAGAGAACTTCGTCGTCGTGTACGGCGAGTCCGACGAAGCGTCGGGACCGATAAAGCCCGAGGTCCGGGAAGAGGCCGCGGAAGATGGCTCTCAGGAAACGAAGACCAGGGCGGAACCATCCGCGGAAAAACCACGGGTCAGCCCCCCGCCAGTTGAGGCACCACCCGCCAGGGAGCAGGAAGCCCCCGCTCCGGTCACCCGGAGCGTCACCGTGAAGGAGTACTGGATTCAGGCAGGCTCCTACACCAGCCGCACCCGCGCCGACCGGATCAAAGATGAGCTCGATGAGCTCGGACTGAGCGGCAGGATACTCTCCAAGGACGTCGACGGGACACAGTACTACCGTGTCCGCATCGGACCGTATTCGCAGAAGGCAGAGGCCGATAAATTCCTTACCTGGGTCAAAGAGAAGGATAACTTCGAGAACAGCTATATCTCGGAAGTATACCGGAAGAAGACGATTGTGCAGTAAGAAAAACGAAGCATCCCCGGGAGAACCTGACTGGCACCTGCAGCGGAAGAGAACGGTCCGTTCTCCCGGAGATCTTCCGGAGTCGTTCACCCTCAGACCTGAAGAAAAGCAGTTCTTCGATCATTCATCCTCACTTAAGAATGAACGCGCCCTCGATTTTGCAGTGACTCCTTATTACATGTCGTTGGCGGGAGATGCTGCCGGAAGTGGGGACCATGCCGCTGCCGGCGGGGCGTCTGTAGATCCCGTCCGCCTGCAGTGCATCCCGACTATCCAGGAATACAATACGCTTCCCTATGAAAGCCGAGACCCGATCAGCGACCTGAAATTTTCCCCCGTGGAACGTCTCGTTCACCGGTACCGGGACAGGGCGCTGATCCTGGTCACCGATGAATGCGCCGTCTACTGCCGTCACTGTTTCCGCAGACACTTTGCTTCATCCCGGCAGGGTGTGCTCACCCCGGATCAGCTGCGGAGCTGCATCGCTTACCTGAATTCCAGGCCGGAGATCCACGAGGTGATTCTCTCGGGCGGGGACCCCCTGACTCTGGAAGACGAAAAGATCTTGCGCATTGTGGGGGAGATCCGGAGAGGGGTGGACAGGCTGCTTGTTCTCCGGCTGGCGACCCGGACACCGGTCGTACTTCCCCAGAGGATTACTCCTGGGCTGGCGGAGGCACTCGCCGAGGAGGGCGCCCTGTATGTCATCACCCAGTTCAACCACTTGAAGGAGATCACTCCCACAAGCGCCAAGGCTGTGGCTACGCTGAACCGCGCGGGCATCCCTGTCCTGAATCAGGCTGTTCTGCTGCGGGGGGTGAACGACAGCGTACATTCCCTGGCCGCGCTTTTCCAGGCCCTGCTGGAGATCCGGGTCAAACCATACTATCTCTTTCAGGGTGATCTGGCGGAGGGGACTTCCCACTTCCGGGTGCCGCTGGAACGGGGTATCGAACTGGTCCGCCGGCTGAGGCGGCATATTTCAGGGCTGGCGATGCCGGTATACGCGGTGGATCTGCCGGAAGGCGGCGGGAAGATACCGATTACCGAAAATTATCTGGACGGACTGATCGATGATGGGGAAGGAAAAAAGTATCGTTTTACCGGTCCTGACGGGCAGCCGTACTACTATCCTATGGAACAGTAATAATCTCGACCCGGCGGTTTTTGTACTGTTCTTCCCTGCTGCGGGTTACGGGTTCCCGGGCGCCTCTGCCTGACACTGCGGGTGCGGAGTCGGGATTCCATCCCTGCGAACGGAGATACGCTTCGGTATTCACGGCCCGAAGCCGGGAGATCTCGGCCCGTCCCTCCTCCGTGCCGTACAGCGCACAGTGACCGATGATCTCGACCTGGATGTCGTCCCGTTCTTCGAGAATCCGGGCGATCTCCTGCAGCTCACTCCGTGCCCGGGGAGTGAGTACTGTGCTGTCAGGTTCGAAGTAGATCGTTCTCGAGAGCCGGAAGGGGACTTCAGATGCGGCCGCGGAGCCGGTCTCCGTCCCGTCTGCTGATTCGGGTGCCGGCCCGGAATCCGGGGCCTCCGGCGTCTTGTCTTCGGCAGTCGGCGTCCCGGTACCGGGAGCTTCTGTCTCCTGCGCGCCGGACTCAGTTTCGGCGGCTTCGATCTGCGGCTCCTCGGTACGGACCGTTTCTCTCCGGGTTACCGTCGTGGTCGTCTCTTGCCCATCTGTACAGGTACGGGGCAGCAGCAGGAAGGCTCCGGCAATAACAAGAACGGCTGGTATGAGGAGGAGCCAGGGAGACAGTTCGGCTTTGCGTTTGAGGTACTTGCGCAGAGAGAGCTTCTCCCGGCCGAGCTGCCGTCCGTTGAGGGAGAAATCGAGGATGAGCGAATATTTCCCGTTGAAATCAGCCTTCAGGAGGATCTGCGGCTCCCCCGCCTTGGCCCGGGGAAGAGGATCGACGAGATAGGTGTACACCAGCTCCTTCCGCTGATCGTCCACAAAGTAGATCTTGATCTCGGCCTTCTTCTGATAATCCACCAGGGTCGTAAGGGACAGGGTGATGCTGTTCGCCTGATCCAGATCGAAGATGCGCGTATAATGACTGTGTTCCACTTCAACGGTTAAAAATGCGCTCACACTTGTATTGTAATGCTTTCTAACCCGTGGTCAAGCGAAAAAAAACGGAAGTGATAAAACGCAGTGTCCCCGAAACGGTGCCTGAGGAACCTCAGAACAGCTCTCGTAACAGCGCCTCGCCGGCCTCCACTGCACCTGTCTGAATAAAAATA
>JBNGED010000016.1:0-13762 GCA_049975605.1 Sediminispirochaetaceae bacterium
AGCTCCGCGGCAAGATGATCGAGAAGGGACCCAAGGCGGACAAACGCCTTCTGACGCGGATAGAGATCGTAGAAAATTTCCGCGATTCAGGCAATCGGCCGGAGTGGATGATACTGGATGTTATCCCCGTCATTCCGCCCGAGCTGAGGCCGATGGTCCAGCTCGACGGCGGCAGGTTCGCGACGTCCGACCTCAACGATCTTTATCGCCGGGTAATCAACCGGAACAACCGTCTGAAGCGCCTGATGGCGCTCAACGCCCCTGATATAATCATCCGCAATGAAAAACGTATGCTGCAGGAAGCCGTGGACGCACTTTTCGACAATTCGAAGAAGAAGCGGGTGGTCAAGGGTGCTTCCAATCGGCCCCTCAAGTCGCTTTCCGACATGCTCAAGGGGAAGCAGGGCCGGTTTCGCCAGAACCTGCTCGGAAAACGTGTGGACTATTCCGGCCGTTCCGTTATCGTAGTCGGACCGGATTTGAGGCTGCATCAGTGCGGACTCCCCACCAAGATGGCCCTCGAGCTCTTCAAGCCCTTTATTATGAAAAAACTGGTTGAACGGGATGTGGTATACAACATAAAGAAGGCGAAGACCCTGGTGGAACAGGAGACCCAGGAGGTCTACGCGGTACTGGACGAAGTTGTCAAGGAGCACCCGGTCCTTCTGAACCGTGCGCCGACGCTGCACCGGCTCGGTATACAGGCCTTCGAGCCTGTTCTGGTGGAGGGCAAGGCGATCAAGCTGCATCCGCTCGTGTGTCACGCCTACAACGCAGACTTCGACGGCGATCAGATGGCTGTCCACGTTCCCCTGACCCAGGCCGCGCAGATAGAGTGCTGGACGCTCATGCTCAGTTCCACGAACCTGCTGAACCCGGCCAACGGTTACCCGGTCGTGTTTCCTTCCCAGGATATTGTTGTCGGCATCAACTATTTGAGCAGGTTCCGCGAAGGCGCAAGGGGAGAAGGCAAGCACTTTGCCAACAACGAAGAAGTGCTGCTGGCACTGGATGCCAAGGCGATCGACTACAATGCAAAGATCAATCTCCGCAAGGACGGCAAATGGATCGAGACCTGCGCCGGACGGATTATTCTGAACGAAGAGATGCCCGAGGAAGTCGAGTTTATCAACAAGCAGCTCGGAGACAAGGAACTGCGTGAACTGGTCAGCAGGACCTACAAGATCCACGGCTCATCGGTGGTCGTGCGTATGCTTGATGCCATCAAGGACCTCGGTTTCAGATACGTGACCATATTCGGCGCCACAATCGGTGTCGACGACGTGGTGATTCCTGAACAGAAGAAGGAGATGGTGGAGGATGCCAACAAGCGGGTCCTCGAGATCCAGAACCAGTACCTGCAGGGACATATAACTCAGGAAGAGCGCTACAACCGCGTAGTCGAGGTGTGGAGCAAGACCAACGAAGAATTGACCAACGTGCTCATGCAGATCCTGAAGAAGGACCGAAAGGGCTTCAACCCGATCTACCTGATGGCGGATTCCGGCGCCCGTGGTAGCCGCACGCAGATCAGACAGCTGGGTGGAATGCGCGGTCTGATGGCCAAGCCGTCGGGGGACATTATCGAGCTGCCGATCCGCTCCAACTTCAAGGAGGGGCTTTCGATTATCGAGTTCTTCATCTCCACCAACGGCGCCCGGAAGGGTCTCGCCGATACAGCCCTGAAGACGGCTGACGCCGGGTATCTCACGAGGAGGCTGGTGGATATCGCCCAGGATGTCGTAGTCAACGAAGAGGACTGCGGTACAATCAACGGAATCGAACGGAGCGCCCTGAAGGACGGGGAAGAGATCGTCGAGTCCCTCCGCGACCGAATCGTCGGCCGCTTCACCCTGGAACGGGTAAAACACCCGATTACCGGGGAGATCATCATCGATGTAAACGAAGAGATCACCGATGAGATCGCCGAGCAGATAGAAGAGATCGGCGTCGAGACGGTGCGGATCAGGACGGTTCTCACCTGCGAAGCCAAGCACGGCGTCTGTCGCAGATGCTACGGACGGAACCTTGCAACCAACAAGCCGGTCGAGGTTGGTGAGGCTGTCGGCATCATAGCCGCTCAGTCCATCGGACAGCCCGGGACCCAGTTGACGATGCGTACCTTCCACATCGGCGGCGCCGCCACCAAGGTCAGTGAAGAGAACAGGATTGCGTTTTCCTATCCCGTTCTCGTCCGCGAGGTCCACGGCAATACCGTCGAGATCGGCAAAGAAGACATCCTCTTCACCCGAAAGGGTTTTATAATTGTTGCTAAAGTATTACGGCGTATAAAATTGGAGAAGGGTAACAAGCTTCACGTGGCGGACGGCGACAAGGTGAGCATCACCATGCCCCTTGTTACTCAAAAAGGCAAGGAGATAACTGCACAGGAGAACGCCTTCGTCCATGTCCTCGACCACGAGCTGGCTCTGGTTACTCAGGACCAGAAGGTCGACGTCCGCAACGGAGCGGAGCTTCGTGTCGGTATCGGCGATATCGTGGAATCCGGGGAATCTCTGGCGACCTTCGACCCCTTTTCCGAACCAATCATCGCCGAAGAGGACGGCAAGGTCCGCTTCGAGGATATCGTCCTCGGTACCACGTTGAAGGAAGAGATCAACGAGGATACCGGGAACATCGAGAAGAAGATTACCGAATTCTCGCTGGAGAGCCTCCAGCCGCGGATCGTCCTCGAGGACAGCAAGGGCAACGAGAAGGCCTCTTACTTCCTGCCCGGGAACTCGTACCTCAATGTTGAGAACGGCGAAGTGGTGAAGAAGGGCCGCACCCTGGCCAAACTTCTCAAGGAGAGCGTGAAGACCAGCGACATCACCGGCGGTCTGCCGAGGGTAGGCGAACTATTCGAGGCCCGGCGGCCCAAAAATACCGCCGTTCTGGCCCAGATCTCCGGCAAGGTCGTATTCAAGAACGTTGTCAAGGGTAAGCGCGTTATCATGGTAGTCGATGAATACGACAACGAGTTCAAGCACCTCGTACCGATGGGACGGCACCTGCTGGTGAGGGACGGAGACCTGGTCGAAGCGGGCGAAGAGCTCTGTGACGGTAACCGCGATCCCCACGACGTGCTCGAGATACTCGGGGAAAACGCGCTTCAGTCCTTCCTGGTGAACGAAGTTCAGGAAGTATACAGGCTGCAGGGCGTAAATATAAATGACAAGCATATCGGAGTGATCATCCGTCAGATGATGCGGAAGGTCGAGATCGTTCAGGTCGGCGATACCAACTTCATCTACGGACAGCAGGTAGACAAGTACAAGTTCCATGAAGAGAACCGCAAGGTCATCCGCGAAGGCGGTCAGCCGGCAGTCGCCAAGCCGCTGCTGCTCGGTATCACCCGCGCATCGCTGAATATTGACTCCTTCATATCCGCCGCCTCCTTCCAGGAGACTACCAGGGTATTGACAAATGCTGCCATAGCTGGTAGTAATGATGCTCTACGCGGTCTCAAGGAAAACGTAATAATCGGGCATTTGATCCCCGCCGGTACCGGCATGAAGAATTACCGCGGGATGAAACTGTACGACGAAAATTCCGAGGATCTTGATACCTCGGTTCAGAATATAATCGAAGCTCGCAAGAGAGAACAGGCCGAAGGGATGGGGGAACACCAGGGTTTCGCCGTGATGAATCATGATGATCATGATGATCAGGACGATCAGGACGATCAGAATGATCAGGACGATCAGAATGACATCGCGGAGGGTGAAGAGTAATCTCGATGCTGGAGATTATCCCCGCATGCTGGATCCCGGAGGATACAAAAATTAGATGAAAGGGAGTACATTGGTACATGCCTACAATTAACCAGCTTGTAAGAAAAGGTAGAAAGACAATCAAGGCGAAGGGCAAGGCCCGGGCCCTGGAGAGTTGTCCTCAGAAGCGAGGTGTCTGCACCCGTGTTATGACGGTCACTCCGAAGAAGCCCAATTCGGCGCTTCGCAAGGTAGCCAGGGTGAGACTGACCAACGGTATCGAAGTAACTGCATACATCCCTGGTATAGGTCATAATCTGCAGGAGCACTCGGTTGTCATGATCCGCGGCGGACGTGTGAAGGACCTTCCAGGTGTGCGATATCATATCGTGCGCGGTGCGAAGGATACCCTGGGCGTAGAAGACCGGAGAAAAGGCCGGTCCAAATACGGCACCAAACGGCCGAAGGCGTAAGGAGTGTAACTGATGGGACGTAAAAGCTTTATACGTGAACGGGAGATCCTTCCCGATCCGCGCTACAAGAGCGTAGTGGTAACGAAGTTTATAACCCGCATGATGCTGGACGGTAAGAAAACCGTCAGCCAGAAGAATGTGTATGGCGCACTGGAAAGACTGGCTGAAAAGACCGGCAAGGATGCGATGGAAGTTTTCAATAAAGCCCTCGAGAACGTAAAGCCTTCTGTCGAGGTAAAATCGAGGCGCGTCGGCGGTTCCACATACCAGGTGCCCGTCGAAGTGCGCGAGAAGAGACGCGACGCACTGGCCATGCGCTGGATTATCCAGGCCGCACGGGCCCGTAGTGGAAAGTCAATGGGTGAAAAGCTGTACGATGAATTGTTCGATGCCTACAATGCTACCGGTACCGCCTTCAGGAAGAAGGAGGATACCCACAGAATGGCGGAAGCGAACAAGGCTTTTTCACATTACAGATGGTAGGGATCTAGAGCGTAACCTCTTGACCTTTTTACTGCAATTGCGTAGTATTGCAGGACCTATTGGTTTTGTAATAGGCTAGTGAGGGCCAAACCGATCGTCCAGGTTGCCGCAGGGTGATACCGGGGATGGTAAGGTGGTTTCCAGGAGCTGTAAGCAGCCATGTCAGACATGGGCATTACGCCGGCATGTTTTGACCTCTGGATCCTATCTTATTCACTCTTTTCACTCACAACTTATGCACAAGGCGATCGGTGTTAGTCGACCGTTAGGTCGAATGGGCTTGGTCGTATAATTATTTTTGGGGATATTCACAAGGAGGAAGTGATGGCTAAAGCCAAGTTTGAAAGAACGAAGCCGCATATTAACGTCGGAACTATCGGACACGTCGACCATGGTAAGACTACTCTTACCGCTGCGATAACGATGTTTTGCTCCAAGGGTGATGGCGGCAAGGTCATGACCTACGAGCAGATCGATAACGCTCCCGAAGAGAAGGCTCGTGGTATAACCATCAACACCCGTCACGTAGAGTACGAGACGGAGAATCGGCACTACGCCCACGTAGACTGCCCGGGACACGCCGACTATATCAAGAACATGATTACCGGTGCTGCCCAGATGGATGGTGCTGTTATCGTTGTAGCCGCAACCGATGGTGCAATGGCTCAGACCAAGGAGCACATTCTGCTCGCACGTCAGGTAGGTGTACCTGCGCTGATCGTCTTCGTAAACAAGACCGACCAGGTAGATGATCCTGATCTGATCGAGCTGGTTGAAGAAGAGATGCGGGACCTGCTCAAAGAGTACGAGTTCCCCGGGGACGACGTTCCTATTATTAAGGGATCTGCATTCGAAGCTATGGAGAATCCCAATGATCCCGAGAAGACCAAGTGTATTTCCGATCTTCTCGAAGCTATGGATACCTACTTTCCGCAGCCGGAGAGAGCTGTTGATCAGCCCTTCCTGATGCCGATTGAAGATATTTTCTCCATTCAGGGCCGTGGTACCGTTGTTACCGGTCGTATCGAGCGCGGTGTTGTCCATGTCGGCGACGAAGTAGAGATCGTCGGTGTCCGCGAGACCAGCAAGACCACCTGTACCGGTGTCGAGATGTTCAACAAGATTCTCGATGAAGGACAGGCCGGAGACAACGTTGGTGCTCTGCTGCGTGGTATAGATAAGAATGAGGTGGTCCGCGGTCAGGTTCTGGCCAAACCCGGTTCTATTACTCCTCACCACAAGTTCACCGGACAGGTATACGTTCTGACCAAGGAAGAGGGTGGTCGACACTCTCCGTTCTTCTCTGGATACAGGCCGCAGTTTTACTTCCGGACTACCGACATTACCGGTACCGTTCAGCTTCCCGAAGACAAGCAGATGGTAATGCCTGGTGACCACGTCGAGATCAATGTAGAGCTCATTCATCCGATCGCTATGGAAAAAGGTCTCCGCTTCGCAATTCGTGAAGGCGGCCGGACCGTAGCCAGTGGTCAGGTAACTGAAATCGTAGAGTAGCAACAACAGTAAGTCCCGCACACTTGTTGCGTGCGGGACTTATTTTTCGGGGGAAATAATGGCCAAAGACAGAATTCGAGTGCGGCTGAGAGGCTTTGATATTGAGTTGATAGATCAGAGTTCACGTGCAATTGTCCAGACAGTGGAAAAAGCCGGGGCAAAAGTGGCAGGGCCTGTGCCGCTCCCAACGAAGATTAACAAATATACTGTATTGAGATCGCCGCACGTAAATAAGAAATCTCGTGAACAGTTTGAGATGCGAACACACAAGAGGTTGATCGATATTCTTGATCCTACATCAAAGGTGATGGATGCCCTAATGAAGCTTGAGCTTCCTGCTGGTGTGGATGTAGAGATTAAGCAGTAACACGATTTTTCACTTAATCGAGGTAAGAGATGTTAGGGCTGATCGGTAGAAAACTTGGAATGACACAGGTGTTTGACGAACGCGGGATTCTCACTCCCGTGACGGTCATAAAGATAGAGGGAAACCAGGTAGTGGGCGAACGGAACGAAGATAAAAACGGATACAACGCCGTAGTTATGGGTGCCGTCGATGTGAAGGAAAGCCGCGTTACCAAACCCTACGCGGGACAGTTTGGTGAAGGTACCCCTAAACGCTATCTGGCTGAAATGAGAGATTTTGAAGGTGAATATGAAATAGGCTCTACGCTTGGCGCAGAGGTCTTTAAGGATATTACCTTTGTTGATATCACCGGTACATCGAAGGGTAAGGGGTATCAGGGTGTTATGAAGCGCCATGGATTCAGCGGCGGACGGAAGACCCACGGTTCGAAGTTCCACCGCGGACTTGGATCCACCGGTATGGCTGCTACTCCCTCGAAGGTCCACAAGGGGACCAAGATGCCCGGTAGGATGGGTGCCGAACAGCAGACCATCCAGAATCTGAGGGTAGTCAAGGTGGACGAAGAACGGCAGTTCCTCCTGGTGAAGGGTGCGGTTCCCGGCCCCCGCAAAGGTATCGTGATCGTCAAGAAAGCAAAGAAGAAGTAGGGGCAGAACATGGAAGCAAAGGTCTTTTCGATAAAAGGCGAAGAGATAAAAAATATCGATCTGAACGATGAAGTGTTCAACACTGAAGTCAGTGATAGTGCGATCTACTACGCCATTAACAGCGAGCTGGCCAACCGTCGTATAGGTACTGCCGCTGTCAAGAACCGCAAGCTGGTGAGAGGAAGTAACGCGAAGCCCTGGAGGCAGAAGGGTACCGGGCACGCACGCGCCGGTGATAAGAAGTCTCCTGTATGGGTCGGCGGTGGAACCATTTTTGGTCCGCAGCCGCGTGATTATCACTCACGGCTTCCCCGCAAGATGAAGCAGAGTGCTATGCGGTCCATTCTGACCAAGAAGATTCAGGGCGAGGGATTGAAAATCGTTGAAGATTTTTCAGTGGAATCCGGTAAGACCAGAGACCTCGTCACTATTCTGAAGAATCTTATAAAGGATGAGCGGACAGTGGTGGTTCTTCACGATGAAGATAAGATGCTGCGCAGGGCGGGGAGAAATGTTCCCTGGCTGAAGATGCAGGCGTACAATCGTCTGAGCGCGCACGAGCTTTTCTACAGCCGGAATGTGCTGCTTACCGAGTCGGCAGCCGGTAAGCTCAACGAATTCTACGCACAGGGTGTGAAGAGGGGTCGGTCATGAGAACGGATCAGGTAATTATCGAACCGGTACTGACTGAGAAATCAAATGGAATGCGCGATGCCGAACAGAAGAAATACACCTTCAAGGTTGACCCTCGGGCGAACAAGACCGAGATCAAGTACGCAGTGGAGCAGCTGTTTAACGTAACGCCTGTTTCATGCAACCTGAGCTGGGTCAAGAGTAAGCCGAAGTCAACCCGTTCGCGGTCCGGATCCCGTCAGGGCAAGACGACAGCCTGGAAGAAGGCGATCGTCACGCTCCGGACGGGTGAGAAGATCGACGCGATCGACGGCGTGTAGATTGATACGGAGTAAGAAGGGGAGTCAACAGTGGCACTAAAGAAGTACAAACCGAATACCCCGAGTCAGCGTTATAAAACGGGACTCACATTCGACGAGATAACAACTGAGAAGAGCGAGAAATCTCTCACCAAAGGTTTGCCGTTTCATGCCGGACGCGGAGCGGGCGGACGGATCAGTGTGCGCCGCAGAGGCGGACGGCACAAGCGGAAGTACAGAGTAATTGATTTCAAACGGAACAAGATCGGCATCCCCGGTATTATCAAGACCGTGGAGTATGATCCGAACCGTTCGGCATTCATTGGGCTCGTACAGTACGCCGATGGCGAGAAGCGTTATATAATCATGCCGAAGGGGCTTGGAGTCGGGACTCAGATAATGAATGGTCCTCAGGCGCCGATTGCTGCAGGCAACACGATGCCTCTGGCGAACATTCCGCTCGGCATGGAGATTCACAATATTGAACTCCAGATGGGTCGGGGAGGACAGCTCGTGCGGTCGGCAGGCGGCCGGGCGGTTCTGGCGGCGAAGGAAGGCGATTACGCCACGGTCCGGCTTCCCTCCGGAGAGATGAGGATGGTTTTCGCCAAGTGTCAGGCGACGATCGGTACAATCGGTAATGAAGAACACATGAATGTTTCGCTTGGTAAGGCCGGAAGGTCCAGGTGGCTCGGGAAGCGTCCGAAGGTCCGTGGTGTCGTTATGAACCCGGTCGACCACCCGCATGGCGGTGGTGAGGGAAAGACATCCGGAGGAAGGCATCCTGTAAGCCCGTGGGGCGTCCCGACCAAGGGGTACAAGACTCGCAAGAAGAAGAAGTACTCGAACAAGATGATCGTAAAGCGAAGGAAATAGGAGTAGGTCGTGTCAAGATCGATAAAAAAGGGTCCATTTATAGAGAAACAGCTTTACAAGCGGATTGTAGAGGCGGGTAAATCGGGGGACAAGAAGATGATCAAAACGTACTCCCGCTGCTCGACTATCATTCCGGAGATGGTTGGTTATACCATTTCGGTATACAACGGAAAAACATGGGTTCCCGTATACGTAACCGAGAACCTGGTTGGACACAAGTTGGGTGAGTTTGCCCCCACACGGTTTTTCCGTGGACACGCGAAGTCTGATAAGAAAGTCGGAAAAAGATAGGTGTAAGGTATGGAAGTCAAGAAAGGATATAAAGCAGAGGCGAAGTTTTTGCTTGTTTCACCGCGTAAGCTGCGGCCGATTGCCGACACGGTCCGGAGTAAGCCGTACACCGAGGCTATGGCTATTCTGGAGAGCACTCCCAAGAAGGGAGCGGCGCTTATCCGCAAGGTCGTGAAATCCGCGGCGGCAAATGCCCTGTATCAGAACAAGAAGCTCGACGAGGAAGGGCTGTATATCAAGCAGCTTCTCATCAACGACGGGCCCCGTATGAAGAGGGTTTGGCCCCGGGCACGCGGAAGAAGAGATATCCTTTTAAAGAGGATGAGTCATATTTCGGTTGTCGTCGAAGAGCTAGGAAACATGGGGGAGTAGATGGGTCAGAAGGTTAATCCGATAGGACTGCGTTTAGGTATAAACAAGACCTGGAAATCAAAGTGGTATGTCGATCCGCGTGATTATGTTGATACCCTTCACGAGGATCTCAAACTGAGGAAGGAGCTGGAGAATTGCCCTGAGGCCCGCGGTGCCGAGATATCCGACATCGAAATAATTCGGCATCCCCAACGAATAACCATCGTTGTGAAGACTTCCCGCCCAGGAATTATTATTGGTGCCAAGGGATCGAATATTGAAAAAATCGGATCACGGCTGCAGAAGCTGGCCAAGAAGAAGATCCAGATCAAGATCAAGGAAGTGAAACGGCCTGAAGCGGATGCACAATTGATAGCACTGAATGTGGCCCGACAGCTGCGTTCACGCGGGTCTTTCCGGCGTTCTCTCAAGATGGCAGTGAGCAAGGCGATGCAGGCCGGAGTAGAAGGGGTCAAGATCAAGGTCGGCGGCAGACTCGGAGGGGCGGAAATGTCCAGGGTCGAGTGGCAGCAGGCCGGACGGGTCCCGCTGCATACTCTGCGATCCGATATTGACTACGGTTTTGCCGTATCCAACACGACTTTCGGAACCATCGGTGTGAAGGTCTGGGTGTTCAACGGCGAAGTACTGCAGAAGGACCGCAAAGAAGATGCGGGACTGCTGGTCAAGAAGAGACGGGAGCCGAAGGCGAAAGCTGACAAGGAGTAGATGAACGATGTTAAGCCCGAAGAGAACGAAATACAGAAAGCGCATGCGAGGGAAAACAGACGGTGTCGCCAATCGCGGTAACAGGATATCTTTCGGTGATTATGGTTTAGTAGCCCTTGAACCCAAGTGGATTACAGCCCGTCAGATCGAAGCGGCTCGTGTTGCCATGACCAGGCACGTGAAACGCGGCGGTAAGGTATGGATCCGTATTTTTCCGGACATGCCCTATACGAAGAAGCCGGCTGAAACCAGACAGGGTAAGGGGAAGGGAAACCCCGAAGGCTGGGTTGCAGTAGTGAAAACCGGCGCAGTCATGTTCGAAATGTCCGGAGTGAAGAGGGAACTGGCCCAGGAAGCCATGAGACTGGCGGGTGCCAAGCTGCCGATTCGGACCAAATTCGTCGCACGTCGGAATGCGGAGTAGGCTATGAAGAACACATTCAAGGATTTAACTTTTCAGGAGCTGATCGAGAAGAGACAGAGCCTTCGCAAGGAGTACCTGGATCTGCGAATCAACAAGGTCATGGGCCATGTGGAGAATCCGGTTGAGCAGCGCAATATAAAAAGAGCGATTGCCCGGCTCAACACGATCATTCACGAATATGCCCTTGGTATGCGAACAGCCGGAAAAGAGTAAGGGAAGAGGCGGAATAAGATGCTTGGAAGAAAGAAGATATATCAGGGACGTGTCGTAAGTGACAAGATGAACAAGACTATCGTCGTAGCTATCGAGAAGAGGATGCTGCACAGACTTTACAAGAAGTATGTGAATCAGACCAAGAAGGTGAAAGCCCACGATGAGGAAAACCAGGCGCACATCGGCGATTTGGTACGCGTAATTGAATGTCGGCCTATCAGTAAAGACAAACAGTGGCGTTTAACCGAGATAGTAGAACGGGCCAAATAGGCCGAATGGAATTGGTGTAGAAGGAGTTGCCGTATGATACAGATGCAGTCATACTTAAACGTTGCGGACAACAGCGGTGCGAAAAAGGTTCAGTGCGTAAAGGTTCTCGGGGGTAGTAAACGGAAGACCGCGGGAATTGGAGACGTGATTGTTGTAGCGGTGAAAGACGCTCTGCCGAACGCTCAGATAAAGAAGGGTGACGTGCAGAGGGCGGTGATCGTTCGTACAAAGAAAGAGCACCGGAGACCGGACGGGACATATATAAGGTTCGACGATAATGCCTGCGTGATTATCGACACGAATCAGAATCCGAAGGGGAAGCGTATTTTTGGACCGGTGGCTCGCGAACTGAGAGAGGATGGCTATATGAAGATCATCTCTCTCGCTCCCGAGGTACTTTAGGAGGATCAACATGGCTAATGAGAAAAACAAAGTCAAGCTGAAGAAAAATGATACCGTCAAGATCCTCGCCGGTAAAGACAAGGGCAAGACTGGAAAGATACTGAGTATCAACGCGAAGAGCGGCAGGGTATATGTCCAGGGTCTCAATATGGTTAAGAAAGCGGTTCGGCAGAAGAGCCAGCAGGAAAAGGGCGGTATTATAGAAGTCGAAGCGCCCCTGCATATCTCCAACGTCGCCGCGTTGACCAAGAACGGTGAGATAACCAGAATCGGTTATAAGATTGAAAACGGAAAAAAAGTCAGGATAGCAAAGAAGACTGGGGAAGAGCTGTAATGGAACAGTATGTACCAAGGCTGAAGAAAGAGTATAAGGACAGAATAGCCGCAGAGCTGAAAGAGGAATTCGGATATAGTACGCCGATGCAGATACCCAGAATCGAAAAGGTGTCTGTAAGTGCCGGAGTCGGAGAGGCAATTACAAACAAGAATCTCCTCGAATCTGCAGTGAAAGAACTCGCGATGATCACCGGACAGCAGCCGGTTAAGACCAAGGCGCGGAAGTCGATTTCTAACTTCAAACTTCGTGAAGGTATGGAAATCGGTGCAAAGGTAACGCTCCGCGGGGACAAAATGTGGGAATTTCTCGATCGGCTCATGAATATCGCCCTGCCGCGTGTTAAGGACTTCCGCGGGGTTAATCCCAACGCGTTTGACGGGCACGGCAATTATTCACTCGGGGTCCAGGAACAGATAATTTTTCCTGAGATCGATTACGACAATATCGAGAAGATCAGCGGGCTGAATGTGGCGATCGTCACGACTGCGGATACTGATCAGGAGGCAAAGGCGTTACTGACGAAGTTGGGAATGCCTTTTAGAAAATAGGGAGTAAAGCATGGCACGAAAAGCACTTATAGTTAAGTCGCAGCAGACACCGAAATACAGCACGAGAAAGGTTAACCGATGCAGGGTATGCGGCCGGCCTCGCGGTTATATGCGAAAGTTTGGTATGTGTAGAGTTTGCTTTCGAAAGCTTGCGAACGAAGGTCTTATACCTGGTGTTACAAAATCGAGCTGGTAAGAGGGAGTAGTTAATATGGCAGTAAGCGATCCTGTAGCGGACATGCTGACTAAGATAAGAAACGCGGTGAATGCCGGACATGAGAAAGTTGATATATACCCCTCAAAAATAAAACTTGAAGTCATCAAGATTCTCAAGAACGAGGGTTACATCAAGAATTTTAAGAAGACCAATATCGACGCCAAGAATGTCATCAGGATTTTTCTGAAATACGATGACACTCAGAAGCCGATAATTCACGGTATCAAGAAGATTTCCACGCCGGGCCGAAGGATATATTCCGGCTATCGGAAGATGCCGCGTATTTTCAATGGTCACGGTATCCTCATTGTATCGACATCCACTGGGGTAATCACAGGGAAAAAAGCGACGGAGCGAAAGGTAGGCGGCGAGCTTATCTGTTCCGTGTGGTAAACGGGGGAATCGAATGTCACGAGTTGGAAAGCTACCAATCACGATACCGAAGGGTGTCAAGGTTGAGGTAAAAGACAATACTATTTTTGTTGAAGGACCCAAAGGCAAACTGAATCAGGAATACAACTCTCATGTCGCCGTGCGCGTGGAGGATGATCAGGTCATCGTCGATCGTACGAACGAAACGAAAGAGGGCCGGAGTTTTCACGGATTGTACAGGCAGCTCTGTCAGAATATGGTGACCGGTGCTTCCCAGGGCTTTTCGAGAACATTGCTGATTAACGGTGTTGGATACCGGGCGGAAGTCCAGGGGAATATCCTTCACATGAACCTGGGTTTTTCTAATCCAATCGAGTTTCTCATACCGGAAGGTATTACGATCACCTGCGAGGGACAGAACAAGGTGATTGTGAGTGGAATAGAAAAGCAGCTTGTTGGACAGGTCAGTTCAGAGATTCGCTCAATACGACCGCCCGAGCCGTACAAGGGCAAGGGTGTGAAGTATGAAGATGAGAGAATCGTCAGAAAGATCGGTAAATCCGGAGTGAAGTAGGAATAGCGATATGAAGAGAGTTCAGGAG
>JBNGED010000017.1:0-1782 GCA_049975605.1 Sediminispirochaetaceae bacterium
CGATCACCCATCCGAAGCGGAACGTTCCCGGGACGGCAAGCTGGAGCTCTCTGCCGAGGCGGCTGCGCACCGCGCCCATGGAGGTACAGGCGGTGTTCCAGGAGTCGGCGACCGCGAGTATCAGGTCGCCGGGGGCGGCGCCGAGGCCTTCGATCACTTCCTGTGCCCGGGAGGCGAAAAACTTGGCGATTCCCCCTTCCAGACCTTCTTCGGTGACCTTCATCCAGGCCAGACCCTTCGCTCCGTAGACCTTCGCGCTTTCCTCCAGCTGTTCGATCTGTTTGCGTGAATAGGAAGCGCATCCGGGGGCCACGAGGGCTTTGACGGTGCCGCCGTTTTCCACCACCGATTTGAAGGCGTTGAAGTCGCTCTTCCCGGCGAATTCGCCGAAATCCTGCATTGCCAGATCGAAGCGCAGGTCCGGTTTGTCGCTGCCGTAGAGGTTCATCGCGTCGTGATAGGTGAGACGGGTAAAGGGGGTCTCGAGCTCGACTTTGAGGGTCTTGCGGAATACATGCGCGAGCATTCCCTCGATGACCGCAAAGACATCCTCCTTGGAAACGAAGCTCATCTCCATGTCGATCTGGGTGTGTTCGAGCTGCCGGTCGCCCCGGGCATCTTCATCCCGGAAACAGTGGGCGATCTGAAAATACCGGTCGAAACCCGACACCATCAGAATCTGCTTGAAGAGCTGCGGGCTCTGGGGTAGAGCGTAAAATTTACCCGGATGGAGACGCGAGGGTACCAAAAAGTCCCTGGCTCCTTCCGGGGTGGACTTGATCATACTCGGGGTCTCGATCTCCATGAAGCCCTGGTCCGTCAGATATTCACGGACGGCGAAGGTCACATCCGTCCGCAGCTTTATCTTGCGCTGCATGCTGAAAGAACGCAGATCGAGGAACCGATAGGTGAGCCTGAGGTCCTCCTTGGCATCCGTCTTCTCGTCTATATTGAAGGGCAATGGATCGCATGTGCTGAGAATGGTCATCGAGGTCGTCTGCACCTCTATCTCTCCGGTGTTCATATCCGGATTGACCATGTCTTCGGGGCGGGCCCGGACGGTCCCTTCGACCGCGATGCAGTATTCCCGCTTCAGTTCACGGGCGGTCTCCTTCAGAGATTCGGCCGCGTCGTCGTCGATCACTACCTGAGTGATTCCATAACGGTCCCGCAGACTGATAAACTGAATGCCGCCGTGGTCGCGGGTCCGGTGGACCCATCCGTTGAGGGTTACTTCCTGACCGATCCAATCAGCGGTCAGATCGCCGCATGTTGCTGTTCGTTTCATCGTTTCCATGTCCAAGACTCTATCATTACTGTGAATATCTGTTCAAGCCGGAAAACCGGGCCCGTTTGAGAACAACCGGCCCGGAGAACAACCGGCCCGGCTTGCATGTAGCTGTTCAGATGACCTATAATCGGCAGACACGAACGATGAAGAGACGGTACAGACGCATGCTACAACTTCTAATCGCGGCACTGCTCCTCCTGCTGGTGTTCAGCAACTATCACATCAAGCACACGACCCGGGAATACATCTACACCTCAGTCGAGGGTGTTCCGGCTAATCAGACAGGACTGGTCCTGGGCACGAGCAGGTATCTGCGGGGCGGAGGGTTGAACCCCTACTTTCAGTACCGGATCGAGGCGGCGGAGCAGCTTTTTTTCCGGGAAAAAATTCAATACATCATCGTCAGCGGGGACAACGCGCGTGTTTCCTACAATGAACCCGTCCACATGCAGAAGGCCCTCCTGGAGAAGGGAATTCCGGTCGAACGGATC
>JBNGED010000017.1:1792-6392 GCA_049975605.1 Sediminispirochaetaceae bacterium
AACGGATCTATCTCGATTATGCCGGCTTCCGTACCCTGGATTCGATCGTCCGCTGCAAGGAGGTCTTCGGGCAGAATAAGGTGACGGTCATCACCCAGGAGTTTCACGCTCAGAGGGCCGTCTTTATCGCACGGCATCACGGCATACAGGCAGTTGCGTATACCGCCGGGGATGTTGCGGCAAGAAGGGGAATGAAGGTCATGGTTCGTGAGTGGTTCGCCAAGGTGAAGGCGGTTCTCGATATCTATTTGTTTCACAGCAAGCCCCGCTTTCTCGGAGAACCGATCGAAATCCCGCACGGACAGGAATAACTATCGGGGCGGTACCAGCTATCGGGGCAGTACCAGCTATCGGGGCGGGCGCCGGGTGTAACAGCTCGCGCATCCCAGGATGTGGACGTGCCGGCGTTGGGGAGTCTCGAAAAAGCGGGCGTACACGATACCGCCGGTGGGAATGGGCTGAGAACAGACCGGACAGTTTCTCGGGCGGCTGGCATTGGGACCGTAACAGTAGGGACATCCGTAGATCTCCATGATCCCGTCGGGCTTTCCCGGGTAGAGGACTGATTTCACCCTCTCGTGCCGTTCGAGAATCGAACCGCAGAGGGGACACTGATGGAAGCCCCGTGAAGTCTGTGTCTCCGGGGCAGGCCGGGAAGGTCGATTACGGGACGGCCGTTTTGTCTGCAGGGGAGCAGCTTCATCGGGGGTAATCACCGGACCGTCTCCGGAATGCCGGCGGGATCTGCTGCCGTCGGAGTGCCTGCCGATTCCCAGAACTATGAGAAAGATAATCAACAGGGCGGTGACGGTCAGAACGACGAATTCGATATAACCCTTCCTTGAAAAAAGCTCATCTTGTACAGAACTATTGTAGCGTTTACAATGGCGATGTGGCAACGCTTTTTATCGTGGCAACACCGATCGGCAATCTCTCCGATATCACCCTTCGCGCTCTGGAAGTGTTGAAGGGAGTCGATGTTATCGCATGCGAGGACACCCGGCACACCCTGAAGTTACTCAATCACTACGGGATATCCAAGCCCCTGCTGAGCTGCCGCTCTCAGAATGAGACGGTGGCGGCGGGGAAGATTGTCGGACTCCTGGAGGAAGGCAAGGATGTCGCCTACGCCAGCGATGCCGGCACTCCCGGCGTAAGCGATCCGGGACAGCGTCTCGCGGCTGAAGTGCGGCAGGCCGGATACGGGGTACTGCCGATACCGGGGCCGTCGGCGCTTACGACCCTGCTGAGTGTTTCGGGCTTCGGGGGACGAACGGTAACCTTCGACGGTTTTCTCAGTCCCAAGGCCGGGAAACGGCAGAAAAGGATCGAGGAGCTCCTCGAAAGGGAAGAAAATTTTTTATTGTATGAATCCCCACATAGAATACTGAAGATTATGGCGGTTCTGGCCGAAAAAGAACCAAGCCGGCATGTTATAATCGGTCGTGAAATGACCAAGATGCACGAAGAATACGTTGAAGGGACTGCGGAAGAGGTGTTTCGTCTGTTTGAAGGGCGGAATTCGCAGAAGGGCGAGTTCGTAATACTTGTTTCCGGCAGGAAAAAGAGTTAATATCTATGGTGGAGATGACGATAAGTAAATTGAAAGGTAGGAATCGGGAATGAACATTGAAGGTATAGGACCTATCGATCAAATATCGAAGCTCACAAAGGGACAAAAGGCACAGAAAGCTGCCAAGACGGAGAGTAAGGACTCGATCAGTATCTCTTCGGATGCCAAGACGATGGGCGAGGTCTACAAGATTGCCGAGCAGGTAAAGGCCGCCGATGATGTCCGGTGGGACCGCATTGCCGAGGTCAAAGAGAAGCTGAAAGATCCCAATTATATCAACAATGCCATCGTAGAAGATGTAGCCGACTCATTGATGAAGTTATTTGACATCAGCTGATCCTGAAGGAGAGCTGTGAAGTATTGAAAAATGCAAGGCAGGGTTTATCTCTGCCTTTTTTTTATGCTATATATACAGCGGAGATTAAAACATGCGTGAACTCGAACTTCACCTGCCCACGAAAGTATACAGCTCACATTCCGCCCTCTCCAATCTGAATGATTCCTGTTTCTCGGGCGGCCGGAGGATCCTGCTGGTAACGAACGACAGCCTGCAGGGCGGCAATGCGCTGAAGATGATCAGGGAGACTGCCGATGATCGTGGAATCGATCTTATAATCGAGCCGGAGGTCAATCCCTTCTCGACCGACGAAGTGGTCGATAAACTGCGGGAGATCGCGAGGATCAGTTACGTGGAAGGGGTAATCGGCTTCGGAGATGTGACCGCTCTCTCGGTTGCAAGGGCAGTGGCTGTACTTCACAAGACCGTTCACAATACCACCGATCTCTCATCCGAGACCAGTACGGGAGTCCCGAGCCTGCCCTACGTTGAGATCCCGGCCGCTTACGGTTCCCCCTTCTTTTTCAACGGCGGTCTGGTGCTCAGCGACCGGTATGACAGAACAGCCCGTTTTATTTTTCTGAAAGATTTTACCCCGGACGCATTCATTCAGGACCCCGCGCTGCTGAAGGATTTCTCCCGAAAATATCGAATCGCTTCGCTGCTGGAGACGCTGCTGCTGGCGATAGAGGGGTATTTCTCCACTGATTCGACCTACTTCTCCGATACGCTGCTGCTTCGGGGAATCGGGCTGGCCATCGATACGCTGCCCGGAGTTCTGGAGCGGTCCGATGACGGCGAAGTGGTGTTCAAGGCCCAGCAGGCCTCATTCTTCACCGCCTACGGGTATGCAATGAGTTCTCCAGGTTGGGGGACCGCCTCGGCATACATTCTCGGAAGCCTCCTGCGGGTTCCCGCCTCCATAGTAGCCACAGTGCTGCTGCCGTACGTTCTCGAATACGGCCTGAGGGCGTGTCCCGAGAAGGTAGCACGCATGGGCAACATGCTCGGCGAGAATCTCAGGGGACTGTCGGTGGTAGCAGCGGCGGACCGGGTGGTCGAGTCTATCCGGGCTTCCCTCGGGGTCGAACAGCTTCCGGGACGTCTGAGCGAACTGGGTGTGCAGGACACCCATCTCTCTCAGACAGTGTCGAAAGTCATGGACGTGCCCTTCATGTCCTCCCTCCCGGGACCTGTCGGACCGCCGGAGCTGTTCAGCTATCTGGAAAGCGCCCTGTAGGGGACCTTGCGGGACTCCTCGAGACGCCCGCCCCTGGGCCTGCCGCGGCGTCCCTTTCAGGCCCCGCGAACAGGAGACGCGATGATTACCGTTAACAAGCTGAGAACTCTTCCCCCGAAGACCCGGTTGCGCAAGATAATAACCATGATCGAGGGATGGGAGCGGGCGTACCGGTACCGGCGTTCATCCGATCCCGTGTATCAGCGGGATGTATTTCGATTGCTCGCGGAGGAACCTTCGGATGCCGTGCGGCCCCTGCTGGATGTGATCGAACAGATCCTCGGCCTTCTGTCAGAAGGGCCTTTTCCAGACGATCCCGGGACGGACGCAAAACGCAAACACAGCCGCCCGGCGAATAGCGCGGACACAGATACCGTTCTGAGACTGTTCCAGCATGTGCGTTACGGTCTGATGGATGCTCTGGGAGTCGCCCCCGCCGACTGGGATTACTACGATCCCGAAGCCGGAGAACTGACCCGACCTCGGACAGCGCTGCTGCCGATCGCGCTCTACCTCGATGACATTCGATCGCCCTACAACGTCGGGTCCATCTTCCGTACCGCGGAAGCCTTCGGCATAGAGAAGATATACCTTTCACGGTATACAGCCTCCCCCGCCCACAAGAGAGCTGTCAGGACCTCCATGGGCTGCACGGAGATTCTCCCCTGGCAGATTGTCGATCTCGAAGAAGCGGCGCGGGAGCGTCCGGTATTCGCTCTGGAACTCGGTGGCGCTCCCATTGAACAGTATTCTTTCCCGTACCGGGGAATCGCTGTCTTAGGGTCCGAAGAGCTGGGCATCAGTCCCGAAGCCCGCAGGATTGCATCCGGCAGCGGAGGGATCGTCTCGGTACCCCTGCGGGGAGCCAAGGGCTCTCTCAACGTCGCCGTGGCTGCGGGAATCCTTCTGCACGCCTGGTCGTTGTCTCTCGGTTCGCAGCCGGAAGCCCACCATTGAACTCATTCCGCCGAGGCGGATGAGTAGACGTTGAAGCGTACTGCTCCCCACTTCAGGAAGCTGAAATAGGTACAATCGGAATATTCCCATGCTCTGACCACTCTTCCGACCACGAGCTTCATGAGCATATCGTCCATAAGTTCGAGAATATCCTGACTGCTCTCCCGTTCGTCACCGAGTATTATCTCTCTCGGCAGGAGCGCGGCGGTTTCACGGGCCGGAAGCCGCGCCTCCAGCACCTCTCCTCCGCTTATCTCCTGAATCGCAGCTGTAATACACAGCTTCCCCTGATCCACGCCGGACCTGATTTCCCTGACCTTGTATGTACGAGTCATCGTTCCTCCTTTCTGTACAGTAAGAGGAGAAGCTGTTGTGAACTGATTCAAAAAAAATGGAGTTGTTTTACAGTTCGTAAAACAACTCCAAAAAAAGATATGGGGGTAAATATGAAATCAGCGGTGCAGTGCCCGCTCAATCTCGGCCTGGTTGAAAC
>JBNGED010000017.1:6402-13544 GCA_049975605.1 Sediminispirochaetaceae bacterium
ATGCGGCCGTTGATATCCAGCACAGGTACGCCCATCTGTCCTGATTTACGGACCATTTCGTTTGCCCTGGAAGTATCAGCGGCTACGTTGTATTCGGTAAAGGTTACTTTGATCTGTCGCAAATAATCCTTGGCCTTACGGCAATATGCACAGGTAGGTGTACTGTACAGAGATACCGCCATAGTTTTCCTCCTGAGATTGATTTATGTATATGAAATATAATATATAGATGCGAGAAAGTCAAATATTGTTTGTGCTTTCAGCCGGAATCAGGATCTTCCTACCAGTTCTCCCTCCGGGCAGATTCCTGTTCGAATGCCTTGCTCAGGCGTTCGATAATGACCTCTACCTGTTCCTGGCTCCTGATACCGTAACTCTGCAGGACCGTCTGATTGAGCTGATCGTAGGAGATTTCTCCGTCCTCGATATTCACCAGGGCATTGGCCAGATAAACAGTGAAGACGACATCGCGCATCTCGGGACTACACTGAAGCGGTTCGTGATGGTAGCGGATTGCTTCTACCAGAGTTTCGGGGAAATTCCACTTCTCGGCCACCATACCGCCGATCTTGGCATGATTGAGGCCGGCCGACAGATCCTCGAAGAGCTGCCGGTCTATGCTCCGGTCTTCGCAGAAGCCGGAGATCTTCTCCAGAAGCTGAGGATGGACTTCCGCGAAGATGATCTTGCCCATGTCATGGAGAATACCGCCTACATAGGCATCGTCGAGCAGGTCCTTTTTGCGCTTGAAATTCTTCGCGAGGTTATACGCGTAGAATGCAGTCTTGTAGGAATGGTTCCAGAGCCACTTCATCTTCTGGTTCAGAATCTGCTGAGTACCGTAGGAGTAGAGAAGATTCTTCAAACCGCGCAGGCCGACGAGCTTGACAGCCTCCACGATGTTATCAACCCGTTTGGGCAGCATGAACTGAGCGGAATTCACTACCTTGAGAAGGTCCGCCGTAAGGGAGGGGTCGGTGCTGATCTGCCGCGCAATGGCGCTGATCTCGGAGTCGGGATCGTTGATCAGGTTCTGCAGCTGCAGGATATTGTCGGGGAACTGGGGAAGCTCGTTGATCTCACGGACGATCTCTTCGCTCAGAAGATCGAGATTCTCCACGTGAATCTCGTTGAACGGGAGGGTGATTCTCGCGACAGTCTCGCCCTTTTCCACATCGATATCGAAGGCATCCTCGTCAAGACCGATCTTCTTGAGCATGAGCACCAGAATCACGATCCCCAGGCCGGCTCCCTCGGAATCGTCGATAACCGTCGAGAGTGCTTCCTCCATGGTTTCGAATGCCCGGGACCTGGCGATGCGGTCGTACACACGCATCTGCTCTTTGCGTGAAATCTCGGTATTGTTCTTCACGCTTATGGTGAAGGTCCGTTCCTGTACGTGGAAAACGATCTTGATGTAGAATCCCGCCTCTTTCTGACGGTCGAGGTAGTGATCGATCTTCGAGAGGGTCTCTTCCTTGAAGCTTTTCATCCCTTCCTCGTAGTGGGAAGGGTTGTTTATGTCCAGGTTCTTCTCCTGAAAGTATACCCGCTTGGTATTGGCCTTCTTGCCGTTCACCGCGAGTTCCTTCAGACAGTATGCCAAACGGTCCTTCAGGTGGTCCTGTCCGAACTCTTTGAGAAAAAGTGCGAGCACCTCTTCGAGATACTCCTCCGTCTCATGGGGAAGGGTATAAGTTTTTATCGCGAGAGGCACGGAGCTACGGATCGCCTTCTTTACCTGTTCGGAGTTGACCTTGACCGCCATACAAACCACCTACACTATTTTATTCATTATGTATCTGTACTATATCATAAAAGCGAAAAAATGAAAGTCAAGTTTTTTGTCAGCCTGAATAGTTCTTCACCTGGTTCGCCATCTCCTTCAGCCGGCGTTCTATGCGCAAATTGAGAGAATCCTTCGGGAAAAGCCCCTTCTCGGAACGGATGCCGGCGGTCTCTCCTGACAGAATTTCCAGACCTTCGTCGATGCTCGTAATGGGATAGATATGGAAGAGCTTATCCCTGATGGCCTCGCTGATTTCCTGGCCGAGCATGACGTTCGCCGTGTTCTTTTCGGGTATGATGACCCCCTGGGAACCGTTCAGGCCGAAGATTTTGCACATCTTGAAAAAACCTTCGATCTTCTCGGAAATGCCACCCACCGGCTGGATTTCACCTGTCTGGTTCACCGATCCGGTCACCGCTATTCCCTGGTCTATCTCGATGCCGCCGATGGCCGACAGAAGGGCGTAGACTTCCGCCGCGGAGGCGGAGTCTCCTTCGATCTCGCTGTAGGACTGTTCGAAACAGAGACTCGCATACATCGAAAGGGGGAAAGTGCTTGCATACTTATTGCGCAGATACCCTTCGATGATCAGCACCCATTTGTCGTGAATCTCGCCGGAAAGCCCCACTTCACGTTCTATGTTGATGATACCCTCGCTGCCGGGAGCCACCCGTGCGGAAACGACCGTCGGCAGGCCGAAGCTGTAGTATCCCCGGTCGTGCACCGCCAGTCCGTTGATGGCCCCTACCGCGGTACCGCTGAACCGGATGCTGATCTCGCCCCTGGAAATCATCTCGATCATCTTCTCTTCCGGCAGACCGGCCAGGTAGGTTCGTTCGTCAAGGGCCTTCTGCACGGCCTCGCGGTCGACCTTCTTTTTTCCCATCTTGACCGCCCAGTAGCTCGACTCCCGCAGAAGATCGGCAACCAGGGAAAAACGCGTACTCAGGCGGTCCCGTTCCTCTGAGAGAAATACGCCGTGCCGGACGACCCGGGCGGCGCCGCTCGTGTCGAAGGAGAGCAGATTCTCGTCCTTCTGAATCATCCGGATAAAGCCGATATACCGGGCCAGATTGTCCTGGGAGAGGGGCATGACGGAATCGAACTCCGCGCTGATCTTGAAATGTTTGTGAAAATCGTTGTCCTGATTGTAGAGGTAATCGTAGAGGTTCTCGCTTCCGACTACGATCACCTTGGTGTCGAATCTGATGGGATCGGGCTTCATCATGGTGTAGTGGAAGCTGACGATGTGTTCGCTGGGCTGGATCTCGACGTGCCCGGTCTGCAGGGTCCGTTTGAGCTGGTCCCACAGGTCTTCGTCCCGCAGCAAATCGTGAGCGTTGAGCACGATGAAGCCCCCTGAAGCCCTGACGAGAGACCCCGGCTTGATCATCATGAAGGTCGTCCTGCTCTGGCCGTTCAAATCGAGCTTGGTCTCTATGGTACCGAATAAATTGGTTGGAGTCGGATGGTGCTCGAAAATGACCGGTACCGTTTTGGTGCTGCTGTTGTCTACCAGGAGGTTGACACCGTATCTGACCATTGCCGGATTACCCTCGCTGTCGGTCGCGTTTTCCCCCTGGAAGAGGTAGAGGTGGGTCAGTACGTCCTCCTGCAGGCCGCTCAGGTAGCGCTGTACACGGTTGTCGGCATAGGCTTCTTTCAGCCGGCTGATCTCCGCTTCGACGCCGGGAGTAATCGTCGTCTGCTTGAGCCTGTCGAGCTCTTCCTCCAGCTCTCTCTGCCGCTCCTTCAGATCCTGGAAGAGGTGCTTCATCTCGTCCACGAACTGAAAGTAGCGGGAACGCGATGTGTTCCAGTACTCCTGGCTGATTTCGCCCCTGTTCAGCAGTTCCTGCAGCTTCTCGAATTCAACGGGGGCATTCTCGTATACCGGAAGGATATCGGTCGATTCCCCTTCATCGTCCTTGAACTGGGTCAATTGAAAGCCGGCATCCTTCACCTTCTGTTCGAAGCGGTGCAGCCGGTCGTTCTCCTGCTGCTCGACCTCGCTGATCAGCCGGTCCCGTTCCTTGCGGTATGTCTCCCTGTCCAGCTTCACCCGGATGAGATCCTTCATGTTCTCGATGAACTGATGAATATCGCTGCGGAACTCCTTGCCCCGGCCCCGCGGAAGGTACAAGACGCAGGGATAATCCGGATCGCCGAAGTTGAATACGAACAGGATGTCCTTCAAGCGGTCGATCGAGGGGGAGAACTGGTGCAGGATTTTCCGGATGGCAGTCGCACGGCCGGTTCCCGGCTGTCCGGTCACGAAAATGTTGTAACCCCGTCCCCTGATTTCCGTACCCATCTGCAGCGCGCGAAGGGCCCTGGTCTGTCCGATGACATCGGGAAGTTCAATGTCCTGCTGCAGCTGCTCGATTTCATGTTCGTCGATATAGAGAGTGAGCTCCTCGGCAGGGAGTTCTCGGTGTTTCATTCATTACTCCGTATCGACAAATATAGAGAGGGGCAGAACATAATGTCAAGTATCCTCTTGCCCTTGAAAAATATAGTACCGCCGCTATAATGAGGCTATGACGTTGAATACAATCGTACAGTTCCTTGATTCGGTCCTCCCCATCGAAGAGGTGGCCCGGATCGATTATTCCCTGAACGGCCTGCAGGTTGGACGGTCCGATCTTCAGGTGAAAAAAGCAGCCTTTGCGGTGGATGCATGTATGGCTGCCTTCACCCGGGCGGCGGAGGAAGATGCCGATCTCCTCTGTGTACATCACGGACTCTTCTGGGGGAAGCCCATAGCCGTGACCGGTGAACACTACCGGCGTATAAAGTTCCTGCTCGATAAGGATCTGGCCCTCTATGCCGCGCATCTTCCCCTGGACATGCACATGGAAGTCGGCAACAACGCAGGGCTGGCGGATGCCCTCGAACTGCACAACCGTGAGCCCTTCGGCATGTATCACGGGATAAAAATAGGCGTCAAGGGAGAGCTGAGCGAACCGCTGGATATGGACTCGGTATTGAAAAAAATCGGGCTCAGCCGTGATACCGCCCTTGGAGTGCTCGAATTCGGCAGGCGGGAGATAAAAAGCGTCGGCATCATCTCCGGAGGGGCCGACAAGGAGGTCTCTCAGGCCATTGTTGAGGGACTCGACCTGTACATCACCGGAGAACTGAGCCACCAGGTGTATCACACCTGCCTGGAGAGCGGGATCAACCTCGTCGCCGGCGGCCACTACCACACCGAAACCTACGGGGTGCGGAAGCTGATGCAGGTACTGAAGGATGAGTACGATATCGAGACCGTCTTCATCGACGTCCCGACCGGGCTGTAAGAGGGGACTGATCGTGGAGAACTATGTGGATACAAGCCGGCAAAGCGGAACAGCAGCAGAGAGGCTGCGGCCCCTCATTCTTTCGGCCGTTCTGATCGTAATGGATCAGATTACCAAAGCTCTCATTGTCCGCTTCATTCCGATGCATACAATCGGCGCATCCTACTGGAACGGCTTCCTGCGTATCATTCACACCCGCAATCTGGCGATAGCCTTCAGTCTCGGACGTTCCCTGCCCGGCAATGTCCGCTCGGTACTGTTCATCATACTGCCCCTGGTTCTGCTCGTCTTTCTTGTCATCTATTTCGTCAGGAGCCGGGACTTGACGGTACTGCAGCGATGGGCGGTAGCCGGCATTATCGGCGGCGGCTTCGGGAACCTCATCGACCGCATTTTCAGGCCTGCCGGGGTAGTGGATTTCATCGATGTACGGTTCTACGGACTCTTCGGACTGGAGAGGTGGCCGACCTTCAATGTAGCTGATTCTTCAGTCGTGGTGGCCGGTATCCTGCTGATAATCTCATTTCTCATAGAAAAGGGTGAAGACCATGAATAAAAAGCTCAACACTTTCCTGTTCGTCATCGGAGCCACGGTATTCAACATAATCGTCATGATGGTGATCATGATCCTGGGATTGGCCCTGTTGAGCGCTCTCTTCGGAGGCAACCTCGGCCAGGGAATGGCCCAGATTCTCTTCCTCCTCCTCTTCGTCGTCTCAATTGCGGGGGCCTTCGGATTGTATCATTTAGTTATAAATATGATCTCGCGCAAGATTGACATGGAACAGTACTTTCACCCGATCTTCGGCCGGAGAAGAAAATAGCCGAACTGTTCCTTGTATCAATAACCGTCGGACATGGCGCGGTTCTTGTCCTTTTTGTACAGTTCATCGTATACGAAGCCGCGCTTTCTCAGTGAGTCCTTCAGGGACTGGGGAAACGGAATGTTCCGCCAGAATATGCCGCGCACCTCGCGGTTGAGCTTCTGGGTCCCTTCGCTCTCCTTGGTGATCCACAACAGGTAGTCCTGGATAAAGTATTCCTTGATATCGCCGCGCAGTTTCTGACTCTCAGCCCACATATAGTAGTGCCCCGTCAACCCTTCTTCCATCCAGTAGTGCTGAGCCTTCTCCTTGGCAATCTGCCAGCGGAGGTCCGCTATTGCGGCAATCACTGCAGTGCGCAGGTCCTTGGCGTACATGGGGATTGCTACACGCCCCCTGCTGGTGGCGCGGTTGAACTTCTCGAAGGGCTCCCAGCAGATACCCCGGTCGCCGTAGCAGGGGAGAAGAATGATGTACGGCACGATCCGGTTGAGCTGCTGTTTGTAGGTCCGGGTAAAAGCGCCCGGATCGATCTGTTCTATGTAGCTGAGTTCCCGTATGACATTCTCTCTGGTTCCGAGGTCCCTTTCCAGAGGCCGGAAGTACTGCTGCATCAGGAAGGGGATGTGGTTACCCTGCCGGCCGACGCTCATCTTGGCCATCTGCCTGACGGTATTGAACTCCTGCTCGATGGTCTTGGTGTCCACCTGGATATCCGCCCCGAGATCCGAAACCTTGCGCTGAAGCTTTTCCACAAGCTGATCGGCCTCTTCGAGCTGACGGAAAAGAGAGGTCATCTCCTTGTCGATAGTCATGATCTGACGCATGACCTGGTTGATCTCGGCCAGGGCGCTGCGCTGGTTGGGTGTGTAGGGGGCCTTGAGATGATAGTAGTCTTCAAGGATATCGTGGGATGCCAGTATGGCGCTCTTTTCCTTCAGCACGTGCTCGGCGGTCTCGAGTTCGTTCATCTTGGCCTTGATCAGGCCGATCTGCACATCACGGCTGCCGCGGGCCTTGTCGACCTGGATCATCAGCCGTTCCCCATGGTCCTTCTGTGAGATCCGTACTTCGTCCTGGGCCGACTGACCGACCTCGCCATGGGCAACCTTGCGGAGCCATTCGTCGACATAGTACACCGGTTCACCGGTGTCATTCCTGTCGATGACCCTGCCGATCAGGTCCCGCTGTGCCTTCGAAAGGGCCGTCGGCAGCAGGTATCCGAAG
>JBNGED010000018.1:0-986 GCA_049975605.1 Sediminispirochaetaceae bacterium
GATCAAGGAGGTCCACCACCGGGTCAAAAACAACCTGCAGCTCATTCTGAGCATCCTCAATCTGAAAAATTTTTCCATCGGAGACGAACAAATCAAGGATGTGCTGTACGACAACATCGGCAGGATCTACACTATCGCCCAGGTCCACGAGCAGCTGTACAACTCCGACGACCTGGCGAGCATAGATATCTCATCCTACATTCCGACCCTCACCTCCTACCTGCTCGCGAACAATAAATATTCCGCCTATGATCTGCGTACCAGCATCCAGGTAGACAAGTTGTATGTTCGGGTCGATCAGGCTATTCCCCTGGGTTTGATCATATTCGAGCTGTTCTCCAACGCACTCCAGCACGGATTCGGACAGAAGAAAAGCAAATCCATTGCGATAAGCGGCGCCGTTCACGACGGGCTCCTTCAACTGACCGTGGTGGACGACGGAGAGACTTTCTCACCGGAGCTGTTCACAGACGCAGAGAGTCTCGGCTTCAACATCGTTCATGAACTGATCCGGCAGTTAAAGGGATCCATTTCGTACGATTCGGACCGGGGAAATACCTTTACCATCGAATTTAACGTTTCCTGAATTGACATATTCCGCTACAATCACTATCAGTAAAGTATGATAACCCTGATCGCAAAATTCCTGGCAGCACTGAACGCGAACAGCCGGCCGGGAGAGGCCGCCGCGGGATTCGCCTGCGGGATCCTTCTCGCGCTGATCCCGGCGGACAATCTTCTCTGGATCCTTCTCTTCACGGTTTTTTTCTTCCTCAGGCTGCATCTTGCCACCATGATTCTCACTACCGTTGTATTCAAGCTCTTCATCGGCGCGGCGGACCCCCTTATCGACGCGCTTGGCCTGTGGATTCTACAGCTGCCCCGGCTTGAACCGCTCTTTACTCAGGCGATAAACACCCCGGTTCTGCCCTTTCTGAAGTTCAACAACACCCTCGTAATGGGCGGATGTGCCGCCGGTATCCTCC
>JBNGED010000018.1:996-13496 GCA_049975605.1 Sediminispirochaetaceae bacterium
TCCTGTGGGTCCCCTCATTTATAGTCGGACGCATGCTGGTCCTTCTCTACCGCAGGAAGATACGCGACAGACTCGCATCGAGCAAACTGGTGAAGTTTTTTGAAAAAACTCCTCTCCTGAGGAAGCTGACCATGGCTGTACGGAAGGCGGGCGCGGTCTACCAAGGATGGAGCGGATGAAGAAAAAACGTCTACCCAAACTGTTCCGTAAGCCGATCCCTGCCGCGAAGCTGGAGAAGAAGATCCTGCGCCGGATCCATGTAGAGAGTGAGAAAAAGTTTCTCCTGTCCCGGCTCGAGAAGGATACTCAGGACCGGTACGGCTGGCCAAGGCTGTCAAAAAAAACCGCGGTATGCTCGTAGGCTGGAAAGCGGGCATACTGGCCTTCGTGCTGATAGCAGCGGTGGGATTCAATTTTTTCCTGAAGAACCATCTTCTCGAACGTGCCGCCGAGACCGCACTGCAGGGGCTCTTCAACGCCGCCGTTGAGATAGAGGGGACCGAGATTTCCATCCTGAAGGGGACCGTCGGCTTCTCCAGCGTCGCTATTGCCGACGAGCAGGAGCCGATGCGTAATCTGGTCGAACTCGGCCGCACGAACATCTCTCTCGACGCCGGCAGGATACTCTCGAGAAGGATAATCCTGAATGAAATCGCCTGCCGGGAAATCCGGTTCAACACTCCCCGTACCACCTCCGGAGCCCTGCCGGCTTCAACGACGACCGATGAGTCGGAATCAGAGACAGCCGTGGAAGAGGGCGGAGGCAAGGCTGCCGAACTGAAGAGCATGGGTCTGGAGATCGGGCGTGAGAGCGCCCGCCGGATGATTGCGGATTACCGGGATTCCCTCCAGGCACCCGGTCTGATCGAATCGGTCCAGGAGAAATACACCGAAACGAATGAACGCTGGAGCAGCCGTGTCGATTCAACAGATGCACAGATAGAGACCCTCCAGACCAGCACCCGGGAGCTTCTGGACACCGAGGTCTCATCAATCGACACGGCCCGGGAGGTCCAGGATTATCTGGCTGAATTGAGAGAACTCCAGACTTCTGTACAGGAGACGCAAAAGAGCTTCGAAGAGTCCTATGAAGAATACCAGGCGGATTCAGCCTACATCAGGGAGAGCCGGCAGTCGATCAACACGGCAATAGAGGAAGATCTCTCCTTCCTGAAGGAGTCCGCCGGCAGCTTCGGATCGGACGCGGCGGGAATAGTCGCCTCTGCCGCGCAGCCGGTCCTGCGGCAACGGCTCGGGAGCATTTACACCTACGGAGAGAGAATCCTCAGGATTTACAGACGTCTGCACGAATCCTCGAGTGAGAAGGAGAGCCGTTTTACCGACCGGGGAAGAGAGGGAACCACCGTGAATTTTCCCTATCGGGAATACCCCGGCTTTCTTCTCAAGCACTTCGAACTGTCTACCGGCAGCGCCGCATCCAGCGGATTCTCCGAGTTCACCATCGACAACCTGACAGGCGACCAGGAGACCTGGGGCAGACCGACATCGGCCAGCTTCAGCACGAATCCATCCTTCGGCCGGGAAGACACCTCGCTGAGCGTCGATTTGACCATAGACAGCCGGGAAGACTCCGCCAGCCTGATGGAGAGCAGCTCGGAACTGAAGGCGTATCCGGTGGAGATCTCCGAAGGACTGGAGACCATCTCCCTCGATTCACTGCGGGCTGAATCCGACAGCCGCTTCCGTCTGTCCTTTCAGCCGGACCTCTCCGGTGAAGGCGAAGCCGTGATCAATCTGACCGATCTGCAGATCGGCGTCGCCGATACCGATTCAGCAGATTCCGATTCATCCGGGACCGGTGCCATAGTAGGCGAGGCGATCTCTGAAATTCTGGGTTCGACCGACAGCGTCCGGATAACAGTCTCCTTCGGCTTTGCCGACGGCGCCATCAACCGGATGAAGATCTCCACCGATATCGATGAACAGCTCAACGACCGGATCGGGGAATACGCCCGGGAACAGGCTGAAAAGGCGGCGGCGGAAATCGAGACGGCCTTCTACGATTATATCGAGGAAGAGCTCGCGGCCAGCGACATGCTCAGCGATGAAATATCTCAGCAGGGCCGAGAACTCGTCGAGAATATCCGCAGCGCTGATGACCTCGATACGGCGATAGAAGAACAGCAGTCCGCGCTGAAGTCCCGCGCTCAGGAAGAGGTCGATAAGCAGACCGAAGAGCTGAAGGAGAAGGCCAAAGAGGGGCTTGAAGGATTAGGGGAGGACCTCAAGCTTCCGGGCTTCTGAGCCGGGCGCACTACAAGGCTTCTGAGGGCGCACTAGGCCGGCGTTCCTCCCGGCAGCCTACCGGTCGCGGTAGAACCTGCGTATCTCCTTCGATATCTGCTTGTGCCATTCCTCTTTTTTCCGCAGCATCTCCTGCCTGTCCGTGAGATAGGCCATCTCCCGCTTCAGCTTCATATATGCCTGGAAACGCTCCTCAGGAAGCTCGCCGCTGCGGATGGCAGCCTGGACGGCGCAGCCCGGTTCATGCTGGTGAGTACAGTCGCTGAACCGGCAGTCTGCAGCCAGGCCGGCGATGTCGGCGAAGCTTTCATCCACCGCGGATTCCTCTCCCCAGAGTCCCACCTCCCGCAGTCCGGGAGTATCTATCAGCGCCCCGCCCCCCGGAAGTACGAAGAGTGTACGGGCGGTGGTCGTGTGGCGTCCCCGCTGGTCTCCGCCGCGGACCTCCCGCGTTTTCTGCATATCCAGCTCGAGCAGCTGGTTGGTGAGGGTCGACTTGCCGGAACCTGAGGAACCTACCAATACGCCGGTAGCGGCCGGTCCGGTAGCGGCCGGCTGAAGGTACTCCTGCACCGCCCCGACTCCCTCCCCTTCCAGGGCTCTGGTCACCAGGATATCGACGCCGGGGGCCGATTCCGCCGTCCGGTCGACATACTCCCCGGGATCGGGGACCAGATCGGCCTTGTTCAGTATGATCACCGGAACTGCTCCGGAATTCCACACCAGCGTTATGTACCGTTCGATCCTCCGGAGATTGAAATCATTGTCCAGCCCGGTGACGACGAACACATAGTCTATATTGGCGGCGATGACCTGTTCGGCCGTCTGACCGCCGGAGGCACCCCGGCTCAGGGCTGATCGGCGCCCGAGCATACCGGTGATTACTCCGCTCTCCCCGTCCAGAGGTAAAGCGGTCACCCAGTCTCCGACCGCCGGCCACAGTGCGGCATCCTGCCGGAATCTGCCGGTCGGCGTGCACAAGCTGCGTCCTTCCGCCGTCTGCACTTCGAAGATGTCGTGATGGACGCCGATAACCCGCCCGGGGATCAAGCGACCCTGAGCGGTGTCCGCAGGCTCCTTACTCTGATTATAATCTTTGATAAAACGAGAAAATTCAGCCGCCCGGTCGTCATTCCAACCGATCAGCCTAAGATAGTCTGTTTGCATTGTCTGTTCCTCTAACCTTGCAGTACGTGATACTCGCAGAGGAACCCGATGATACGGGAAGGTCCTCAGCGACCGTTAACGAGAAATAGGCCCCGAGAAAATCGCTGCAATCTTTGTCATCAATGCCTCCCGCGGAAAAGAGTGGATGAGTATATCATTGCCCCAAAAAGTTCCGCCTGTCAAGCAGCGGGATATTGGGGGTGCCGACAGGAAATGGAAAGGCGCGGCAGTTCCTTTTTTTGCCCCTCCGCCACTACCCCAAAGCTTTGGGGTAGCCAATAATGAGAGGAGCGGACGCCGGGCGCGCTCCTGAGGGAACACGCGTCCGGACCGCCCGCCGCTCGTGATGCTCTGTTTTTTTACTTAGGTCCGAACCAGCCTATCGCCTCATTGGCGTGGTTCTGATATATGTGCTTGACCTCGGTGTATTCCTCGAGGCCTATTTTGCCCAGCTCGCGTCCGAGTCCGGACTGCTTGTAGCCGCCCCAGGGGGCCTGGACAAAATAGACGTTGAAGTCGTTGATCCAGACCGTACCGGCACGAAGGGCGGATGAGACTCTTTCCGCCCGGCTCTGGTCGGCGGTCCATACACCGGCCGACAGACCGTAGATCGTATCGTTGGCCCATTCCACCGCCTGCGCTTCCGAGTCGAAAGACTCTACGGTGATCACCGGACCGAAGATCTCTTCCTTCGCCAGCCGCATCGAGTTGTGCACTCCCGTGATGAGGGTCGGCTCGAAATAGAATCCTCCGCTGTGGGGAGGATTCTCCGGACGGCCTCCGCCGAGCACGATCTGAGCTCCTTCCTCCCGTGCGAGTTCGATATACGACTCCACCTTGTCCCGGTGCTCCGCGGAGATGAGGGGTCCCATCCGGGTCCCGGGGTCGAAGGCGTCGCCGAGCCTGATGCCGGCGATCCGCTCTTTGAGAGCTTCGACGAAGCGGTCGTGGATCGATGTTTCCACCAGGATCCGCGATCCCGCCGAACAGATCTGCCCGGCGTGAAAGAACACCCCGTTGAGGGCGAAATCAAGCGCCGTATCGAATTCGGCGTCGGCGAAGATAATATTGGGGTTCTTGCCTCCCAGCTCAAGGGAGACCTTCTTGACCGTATCGCTGGCGGCCTTCAGGATCTTTTTGCCGGTTGCGATACCTCCGGTAAAGGAGACCATGTCCACTCCCGTATTGACGGTCATCTCAGTCCCTACGGTGTTGCCTGCTCCCAGAACGAGGTTGATGACGCCCTTCGGAAAGCCCACCTCTTCGGCCAGCTCGGTGATCCGAATAGTGGTAAAGGGTGTGATTTCGCTGGGTTTCATCACGATAGTACAGCCTGCTGCTAGGGCCGGAGCAATCTTCCACGAAGCCTGCAGGAGCGGGTAGTTCCACGGAGATATCTGGGCAGCCACTCCTATCGGCTCCCGTACCAGCCGGCTGGTAGTGTTCGGTACGGGGGACTGTATGATCTCTCCCCCTTCCTTGTCCGCCAGCTGGCCGAAATACCGGAAAATTCCGGCGATATCATCCATGTCCCATCGGCTCTCTTCAACCGTTTTTCCGGTATCGAGACTCTCCAGACGGGCCAGCTCCTCACGATTCTCTTCGACCTTGTCCGCAAGCTCTTCAATCAGCCGACCCCGTTCTGCAGCGGGAGTTTCTGGCCAGGGTCCCTCGTCGAAGGCACGCCGGGCGGCGATCACCGCCAGCCTGGCATCCTCCGCGTCCCCCTCGGCAACCTCGGTGATTACTTCACCGGTACAGGGATACAGAATCTCCCGCTTCCCGCCGGATACTGATTCCGTCCAGTTTCCGTCAATGTACATTTTTGTTTTTCCCTTATACTCTGTTCTTTTGTTCATCTCGTTCCTCCTCCATAATCATCCGGATACAAAAAAATGTGGGTGATGCTTTCTTTCACGTTTACCATAGAGAACCCCCTGAGACAGTGAGGTCCTGTCCGTTGATTCCATAGGCCTCTTCCCTGCAGAGAAAAGCAGCCAGGGCCCCGATCTCGACCGGCTTGATGAGCCGCTTCTGCGGGTTGTTCGATGCTTCCTGCGCAATCAGTTCATCGCCCTTCATGTGCATCTGCTTTTCCGCGATATCGGTGATCCAGTCACGCCCGAAGTCGGTCTCGACCCAGCCCGGACATATCGCGTTCACCGACACACCGTGTTCAGCTCCTTCGAGGGCCATCGCCCTGGTCAGCCCCAGGACCGCCGCCTTGGAAGCACAGTAGGCCGGCGACATCGGTGCTCCCACGTTGCCCGCAGTCGAAGAGATCGTGATGATTCTCCCCCAGCCCCGTTCAATCATACCGGGCAGACAGAGCTTGCTCATTCTGAAGGGTCCGTTCGCATTCACGTCCATCACCTTGAGCCACAGCTTCTCCGGGTGATCCACCACCCCGTGCTCGGCGGTGATCCCGGCCGCATTCGCCAGAATATCCACCTTACCGAAGCTTCGCACCGCTTCATGATAGAAATTCTCACAGGACTCCGTGGAAGTCACATCCAGCTCGACTGCCAGGGTCTTGACGCCCAGGGCTTCGAGTTCGCCCCTGGTACGATCCATCTCTTCCATGCCGGGCATGTTTACCAGCTCGCCGTCGGCCGCCGTAGACTTGCGGTTCGACAGAAGCGAACCGATTGTCACGTTCGCACCGGCTTTTGCCAATTCGAGAGCCATAGCTCTCCCCATTCCGGACGCACCGCCTGTAACCATTGCGGTCCGTCCTTCAAGAAAACGATCACTCATACATGATCCTCCTTAAAAGATATCTTGTGTCGCTAATACTTAGCTTTAACTTATAAGTAAAACTAATAACTTGTTAATATCTGAATTATAACTTCGATATGTAAGTTTTAAATACGGCATATAACACGCCCGTTTTGCTCTCAGCTACTATAGCATACATATAAATTTATGTAAATACTTGTTATTATATAAAATAGTGGTCCTCAATTCTATTCTCAAAACCAGGGGGATAAATAGAGATTTACTATTAATTACAATTATAATATTTATACTTGAATGTTATTCTAAAGCCCTGTATACTATCAATCACAATGCATCCTACCTGTTTTTTAACTCATAATCATAATTATTTAAGGAGAAAGAAGATGAGAATAATGAAAAAAACCGTACCAGTCCTGCTCGTGGCTCTATTCACCCTCACCGCAGGGTTTATCTTTGCGGAGGGCGCTCAGGAAGAAAACCCGGCGGACACCACTGTCGACAAGGACATTGTAGTGGATTTTGCCGAGGTCCAGTGGAGCGATATCGCTTCGACTACTGCTGCAACCAGAATAGTACTGGAAGCCATGGGATACGAGACCACATCCAAGATCGTCGCCGTACCGATCGCCTTTCAGTCCCTGAGTACCGGCGATATTGATGTATTCCTCGGCGATTGGGAACCTTCAATGAGCGCCATTACGACCCCCCTTCTCGATGAGGGAGAAATAATAGACTACCACACGAACCTGACCGGTGCAAAATACACCCTTGCCGTTCCTCAGTATGTCGCCGACGCCGGCGTTACCACATTCAGTGACATTGCGCAGTACGGAGAAGAATTCGACTACAAGATATACGGAATCGAACCCGGCAACGACGGCAATCAGCTCATTCAGAAGATGATTGACACCGACGCATTCGGACTCGGCGAATTCGAACTGATCGAATCGAGCGAAGCGGGTATGCTGGCCCAGGTGAAAGCAATGACCCAGGACGACGAATGGCTCGTCTTTCTCGGATGGGCGCCCCATCCCATGAACACCGTTTTTGACATCGACTATCTCGCAGGCGGCGACGACTATTTCGGACCCGATTACGGGGCAGCCACGGTCCACACCATTACCAGGGTGGGATACGCGGAGGAGAACCCGAACCTCGGTAGATTCTTCAGGAACCTCGAGTTCACCCTCGATATGGAGGGAATGATCATGAAGGACATCGCCGACGGCATGAATGCGCGTCCGGCCGCCGAGAAGTGGCTCAAGCAGAATCCTGCCATCCTTGAAGAATGGCTTGCCGGAGTCGACACCGTAGACGGCAAAGACGCTCTGCCCGTGGTGAAGAAGCAGCTCGGACTGTAGAGCCCTGCCTGTTTATACAGCAGCAAAAGCCATGCGGGACTTCCCGGGTGGCTTTTTTTTGCTCGCCGTATTCGGCCCCGGTTTGATTAATCCAGGGCACCGCCTTACACTGTATGTATGATAGAAATGATGAAGGAAACCATTTTTTTTGGAAATTCACTCTTCAGTTACGCCCGTGCGGGCATTATTCTCATTGCCGGCTTGCTGGCCGTCTTCATAATCCAGTCTTTTGTGAAAAAAAGAATCCGGAAGAACGAAGAGGAGGACCAGCATCACCGCCGCTGGGTTATCCTGCTCGCCGTCAGACGGGTTGTCATTCCCGTGCTTTATCTCACCGTGCTCTGGGCGGCCCTGAACGGACTGGAAATGAGCGCCTACCTGCAGAGGATCCTGCGGGGTGTTCTGGTTGCGGTAGGAGCGGTCCTGGTAGTGAGGACGGTCATTTTCATTCTCTCTACATCCCTTCGGAAGTATACCCAGAAGACCGGCCGGGAGGAGGATGAAAAAAGGACCCGTCCCCTGCTGTCGTTGATCTCATTTCTCCTGTGGATCATCGCCGCCCTCTTCCTGCTGGACAATTTCGGCTTCAACATCTCGACTCTGGTGGCCGGTCTCGGAGTCTCCGGTATCGCAGTAGCCATCGCCGCCCAGGGCATCCTGGGAGACCTGTTCAACTATTTCGTCATATTCTTAGACCGGCCCTTCGAACTGGGTGACTTCATCATCTTCGACGACAAACTCGGCAGCATTGAAAAGATCGGCATCAAGACGACCCGTATACGCGCTCTCGGCGGAGAGCAGCTGGTCGTGGCCAACTCCGCCCTGGTGAACGCCCGTCTGCATAACTACAAGCGGATGGAACGCAGGCGCGTCGTCTTCAGGATCGGGGTAACCTACCAGACCCCTTCGCAGCAGCTGGAGGAGATCCCCCGGCTCATCCGCGAAATCATCGAATCGATCGAACTGACCCAGTTCGACCGCTCCCACTTCCAGGGCTACGGCGACTTCGCCCTGACCTTCGAGTCGGTCTACTACGTTCTCACCGCCGACTACGCCGTCTACATGGACATCCAGCAGGAGATCAACCTCCGGATATACAAAGCCTTCGAGGAACGGGGGATCGAGTTTGCCTACCCGACCCAGACCCTTTACCTGCAGTCCGCCGGACGGGATACGCTGCAGTCCGATATCGGCTTCACCCGGTCCGAAGGGCTTCCCTCAGCAGAACCCCGGCCGCCGGAATAGGAGCGAAGCATGTTTTCAAAGCGGGGAGCACTCGCGGTCATAGACCCGGACAGCGTATCGAGGATCCTGGTCTTCGGCGACATACACGGCGATCTGCCGGTGCTGGAACGGGGCATTGAGATGCGCAGGCCCGACGATCTGCTCCTCTTCCTGGGGGATTATGCCGACCGGGGCCCGCGGGGCGTCGAGGTCATCGAAGGCATCCATTCCCTCATGTCACGGATCCCCGACAAAGTCATCGCCCTCATGGGGAACCACGAGGACTATGACGCGAACGGACAGCCCGCTTTTACCCCCTGCACTCTCATCGAAGAGGCCGACCGCAAGAGGGGCAGCTGGGAATCTTTTTTTAAAAATTTCACCCTATTCACCGACAGACTCTCACTGGCCGCCATCCTTCCGGGATACGCACTCTTTGCCCACGGCGGCATCGGCGGAGAGATGAATACTCGGGATGTACTGGAATACCCCGTCTGGGAAGTCAGACGGCAGCTGCTCTGGGGAGACCCGACCTCCGAACCCGGCGAGTACATGAGCTTCCGCGGGGCCGGCCGCCTCTTCGGCCCGGATGTCAGCGGGGATGTCCTGAACCGGCTCGGGGTGAAGAAATTCATCCGCAGCCATGAGCCGCGTAAAGCGGCCGGCGGGCCGGCTATCGAACATGACGGCCGCGTGATCACGACCAGCGCCACCGGTATCTACGGCGGCCGTCCCTTCGTGCTCGTCCTGGAGACGGACAGCCTCCCGCAGTGCAGCGCAGACGTCCTCGAGGCCGCAGTCTACCTGGACTCTTGCGGACATACCGGACTTCCGGTATGATCCCCTCACAGTGACTTCCCTCCGAATCCGTCCAACCGACATGCTCCTGGCCCCGATGGCCGAAATCTCCCACGGCGGGTTCCGCCGCCTGGTGGCGGACTTCGGCGGCTGTGACTGGTACTTCACCGAGATGCTCTCGGCCGCCGCAGTCCACAGCACCTCCCCCTATTCAAAGTGGTACTTCGACTTTGGACCCTCTCCGGAACGCACCATCGTCCAGATTGCCGGACTCGAACCGGATTCATTCGCCCGCGCGGCGGAGAGACTGAGAAGCTATCCAATCGCCGGAATCGACATCAACATGGGCTGTTCCGTCTACAACATCACAAAACGAGGATGGGGGGTCGAACTGATGAAAGACCCCTCCCTGGCGGCCGGCATCGTCGGGCGGGTCAGATCCGAGATCCCGGACCGGATGCTCTCCGTCAAGCTCCGCCTGGGAGAACAGCCCGACACCGGTCCCCTCATCCGGCTCTGCCGGGGCCTGGCGGATGCCGGAGCGGACTTCATTACCCTCAACCCCCGTACATCGAAATCAAACCGCGACCGTCCGGGGAACTGGGACTACGTGCGGATCCTCCGGGATGAGATCGCAGTTCCCGTTGCGGGCAACGGCGAGATAAAAGACAGCGGAACTTATCACAGGCGTCTGGAGAAAGCGGGGGATGGGCCGGTCATGATCGGCCGGGGAGCTGTACAGCGCCCCTGGATTTTTTCCATGCTGAAGGGCGGCGCCGGGGCAGGTCTCATCCCGGAGGGACTGGTCGATGTGCGGAACGTGGTCGACCGGTTCTTCGAATATCTCGGGAAATATCAGCCCCGGGATTTTCACGTATCCCGGGCACGGCGCTTTTTCTCCTACTTCTGTGACAACTTCAAGTTCGGGACCCGCCTGAATACGTCCATCCAGAACACCGGAGAACTGCAGGAGATGCGCTCACTCGTCCTGGCTTACCTGGAGCGGAATCCCGACGAGGAGCTGCTCCCTCCGGAGAAGAACAGCGGATGAGCGATATAGATCCAGCGGCGCAGTCGCTCTACATGCCGGTCAGCCGGCTCATCTCCGGCGGTTCTCCCTGAGAGCGAACCTCAGCTTGAACATATTACTGATCAGACCGATCAGGGCGGCCGCCAGACTTATGATCAGGAGTATCTTCAGGACCGTAGCCAGAACGGGAATCCCGATTCCTTCGAAGTCAAAGGGGAAGACCGAGAGCACCCGGTAGACGGCGTAGAGGGATACGAAGTTGAAAATAACGTGCAGGAGGCAGTGCATTACCCTCGTGCGCAGAACGATCAGGATCACACCGCCGACAATCTGGACTATCACCGCGGTAGCCAGAATATTCCGGACCTGTTCGTATTCTCCGGTAATGAATACAATATTCCACTCCGGCACCTTCTGTATCACATACAGAGCGAAAGAGTTGACAATAACACCGATCAGATAACTGAGTCTGCTCTCCGGGACCCTATCTTCTCTCATGACGTCTCCTTTCCTCATCTATTAATAAACCGAATAAGCAGTTATTGCAACTTCCCCGGACAGCACTTATAGTTTAGACAGGAGTGTGATGGATTTACTGGCTGTTTCCGTACCGCTTATCACAACCGGGCTGCTTCTTCCGGTGGTTCTCGTCTACGCGTACATCTACGTGAAATTCCCGCGGCGCATCTATTTGTCGGTGCTTCTCCTCACCCTGGCCGGCTTTTTCTACGTTCTTTTCGATTTCCTGACAATACATTCCAGCATCATCCCTGCGGCTGAAGCCGCGGCGCTGCAGTACAACCGGATACAGGAACTCGCCTCCTCTGCATTTATTCCGCTCCTGCCATTCTTCCTCTCGGCAATCCTTCAGATGAGCTTCGCCGTACGGAAAATCAACAGCGCCGTCCTGCTCCTCGGCATCATCTTATTCGCCGTGATCACGCTGGGCGCCTTCATCTTCCCCGACAGCTTTCTTTCCGTCACAACTCTCCGTACAGGTCTCACCTCAGTTCCTGCCGCGAGTCTGCGCGGAGCCACAGGAATCCTGTTCGAAGTGCGGGACGCATGTCTGATCTTCCTCGTGCTCTACTCCTTCGTATTGATCACCGTGGATCTCTTTCTCTTCCGGGATTACAATTACCTCTTCCAGCTGCTGATCGGCTTCGTCCTGGCCCTGGCACTCAGCAGCTACCACGGTCTTCTCGCCGGCTTCTCCTTTTCCCGCGTGGGCGTATCGATTGCCGTATTCACCCTCTTCGGACTGTCAACCTATCTGCGGTATTTTCTCAATGAAGCCAAGATCGTCCACCGGGCCAAGGGCTCGCTCGAGGAAAAAGAGCGGGAGCTGCAGTTTATGGCTTATTACGACGAGCTGACCTCCCTTCAGAACCGCAAGTCCTTCTTCATCAATCTGGGGAAAAGACGGCCAACGGAGGCCGACTCGGGCCGGCAGAGAGCGATCTGCCTGATCGATCTGGACACCTTCGGAGCAATCGTAGATGCCTACGGGCAGGAAATATCGGACTTCCTGCTCACCCTGATTGCCCGGCGGCTGCAGGAGCTCTTTCACGACCGGGCGGCCCTTTTCCGTATCGGGGGAGATGAGTTCGCACTGACAACCGACGATTTTATCGAGACCGGCGGGATAGAGATCATCGCCAAAGAGATCCTGGAAGCCTTCCAGCATCCCTTCGAGATCGGAGCCGACCACATCTTCGTCAGCGCGAGCGTCGGCATAGCCCTCTCCCCGGAAAACGGCGAAGCCCCGGAAGAGCTGTACAAGAACGCCATGCGCGCCCTTTCGAGGGCCAAGGTCGACCGGAACACCTATGCGATGTACGCTCCGGAGATGACCCTGCACGCCAGCGAACGGCTGACGCTGATACACGGACTGCGCGAGAGGATCACCTCCGAGG